>NZ_JAKFCQ010000164.1:0-152255 GCF_036676585.1 Robertmurraya sp. | reverse complement strand
GCTGTTAGAAGCGCCACCGCTCGGATGCATTAATGTTCATGCCTCTCTGTTACCAGAATTGCGTGGAGGGGCTCCCATCCATTACTCCATCATTCAAGGTAAAGAGAAAACAGGAATAACGATCATGTATATGGCAGAAAAGCTTGATGCTGGTGATATATTAACGCAAGTAGAAGTAGAAATTACAGAAACAGATACGGTTGGTTCTTTGCATGATAAGCTTAGTGAGGCAGGCTCTAAGTTATTGTTAGACACATTGCCAAAACTGATTAAGGGGGAGCTAGAATCGATTCCCCAAAATGAGAAGGAAGCAACATTTGCGTATAATATAAAGCGCGAGGAAGAGAAAATTGTTTGGTCTAAAACAGGCGAAGAAATTTACAACCATATCAGGGGTATGAACCCATGGCCAGTCGCATACACCCACCTTTCAGATTCAGTGTTGAAACTTTGGTGGGCGACGAAAGTAAAGGCAGTGAAAAAGGCAGATCCGGGAGAAATTATTGCGATTGAGGAAGATGGTTTTGTCGTGGCAACTGGAAATGATACAGCGATTAAAGTGCTTGAGCTCCAGCCTTCTGGTAAAAAGAAAATGACAGCCGATCAATTTTTGCGTGGGGCAGGTTCGTTCTTAAAAGTTGGAGATCGTATAGGAGTTAGCGAATGACAGAAAAATCAAATGTTCGAGAAAGTGTTGTATCCATTCTGGAGCAAATCGAAAAAAACCAATCATATAGCAATCTACTTTTAAACAATGTGATTAAAAAGAATCAAATTGCAACGAAGGATATTGGATTGTTAACGGAATTAACATACGGAACGCTACAAAGAAAAATGACTCTTGATTATTTCTTAGAGCCATTTATTAAAAATCCAAAAAAGCTTGAAAACTGGGTGAAACAGCTACTGCGTATGACGTTATATCAAATGCTTTATTTAGATAAAATACCCGACCGTGCAGCCATTCATGAGGCAGTGGAAATTGCTAAAAAGAGAGGTCATAAAGGGATATCTGGGATGGTTAATGGTGTTCTCCGCTCTTTGCAACGTGAAGGCATAAGAGATATGGATGAGATTAAGGATGAAGTCGAGCGATTGTCCATAGAAACCAGTCATCCTACTTGGCTTGTTAGAAGATGGATCGAGCAATTTGGGTATAATAAAGCAAAAGAGATGTGTGAGATAAATTTAACTGCACCAATGCAAACAGCACGTATTAATACAAATAAAATCACCAGAGAGGCTTGCATCAAAAGGCTTTCAGAAGAAGGCTTTCAAGTCGAGGAAAGTGTGGTTGTTCCTGAAGCAATAAAATGCTTAAAAGGAAATCTTGCCCATTCGGAAAGCTTTAGAGAAGGCTTGATTACGATTCAGGATGAAAGCTCCATGCTTGTGGCATATGCATTAGGAATCGAACAAAATGAAACGATTTTAGATGCGTGCGCAGCTCCTGGTGGAAAGTCGACTCATATCGCTGAAAAGCTAGAAGATACAGGACAAGTTATTTCATTAGATCTTCATGAGCATAAAGTGAAGTTGATTAATGAAAATGCTGTCCGACTTGGACTGACAAATATAGAAACTAAAGCTATGGATAGTCGTAAAGTACAAGAAGAGTTTGAGGGTAGCGCGTTCGATCGGATTTTGCTTGATGCCCCATGCTCTGGTCTTGGTGTAATGAGAAGAAAGCCAGATATGAAATACACAAAAAAAGAAGAAGATTTAAATCGTCTTCAGAGTATTCAGTTGCAGTTATTAGATTCTGTTACTCCACTGTTAAAACCAGGTGGAACGTTAGTCTACAGTACATGTACAATCGACCGCTCTGAAAATGAAGAGGTAGTGACAGCGTTTTTACAAAAGCATACAGATTTTGAAGGAGACCTTTCTGTTATTGAGAGGATGCCTAAGGCCATTCAGCCACTTATGACGGACTTTCAGCTTCAGATTTTCCCTCAAGATTTTGGTTCAGATGGATTTTATATTGCAAGTTTAAGGAAGAAGGTGTAAAGAAATGGAACAGACAACTATTGAAAAAGAACAAACATCCGTGCAAAAACCATCCATTTACTCTATAGAATTACACGATTTAAAAGCATGGTTAGTAGAACATAATGAAAAGGCATTTCGTGCCGAGCAAATCTTTGATTGGTTATACAAAAAGAGAGTGACTAGTTTTGAGGATATGTCTAATCTTTCAAAAACTTTACGTGAAACGTTAGAAAAGCATTATTCACTAACCACATTAAATACGCTTATTCAACAGCAATCATCAGACGGGACGATTAAGTTTTTATTTGAATTACACGATGGTTACTCCATTGAAACGGTCCTTATGAGACATGAATATGGTAATTCGGTGTGTGTAACCACACAGGTCGGCTGCCGAATCGGATGTACGTTCTGTGCGTCAACATTAGGTGGACTTAAACGAAATCTGGAAGCAGGGGAAATCGTCGCTCAAGTAGTAAAAGTACAGCAAGCATTAGATGAAACAGATGAAAGAGTAAGCTCAGTCGTTATTATGGGAATTGGAGAGCCATTTGATAATTACAATGATATGCTCTCATTTTTGAAGATTATCAACCATGATAAGGGATTGAATATTGGAGCTAGACATATTACGGTATCAACAAGTGGAATTATCCCGAAGATCTATCAGTTTGCCGATGAAAATATGCAAATCAATTTTGCTATTTCACTTCATGCACCAAATACGGAGATCCGCAGTCGTTTAATGCCTATTAACCGTGCGTATAAGCTCCCTGATTTAATGGATGCGGTACGTTATTATATTGAGAAGACAGGAAGAAGAGTAAGCTTTGAATATGGGCTATTTGGTGGAGTTAATGACCAGGTTGAACATGCCGAAGAGCTGGCGAAGCTCATTAAAGGTGTGAAATGTCACGTAAACTTAATTCCAGTAAACTATGTGCCGGAAAGAGATTACGTTCGAACACCTAAAGATCAAATTTTTGCATTTGAAAAAACGTTAAAAAATCATGGAGTAAACGTAACGATTCGAAGAGAGCACGGTCATGATATTGATGCAGCATGTGGACAACTTCGTGCAAAGGAACGAAAAGAAGAGACGAGGTGACAATAGGTGAAAGCGGTATTTAAAACGGACCGAGGTCGGATTCGCCAGCATAATGAGGACAGTGGGGGAATCTTTATCAACCGTGATGGGCAACATCTATGTGTGGTTGCAGATGGAATGGGTGGACATCGAGCAGGAGATGTCGCCAGTTCCATGGCCATCAAGCATTTAGAAGAGATGTGGAAAGATTCAAGTGGAATTGAGACTGCCTCACATGCAGAGGACTGGTTAAGAAGGAGTATTCCTCATATCAATCAAGTAGTATTCCAGCATTCACAACAACACGCCGAGTGTGAAGGGATGGGAACAACAGTTGTTGCTGCCATTGTTACGCCATTATTTTCAACTGTCCTGAATATTGGTGATAGTCGCTGCTATATTTTAAATGATACAGGTTTTCAGCAGTTAACAGAGGATCATACACTTGTGAATGAACTTGTTAGAACGGGACAAATTTCAAGAGAGGATGCAGAACATCATCCACGTAAAAATGTTATTTTACGTGCTCTTGGAACGGAGCAAGATATAAAAATGGATATTCGCACCATCATGTTTGAAGAAGGAGATGTCCTCCTTTTATGCTCTGATGGTTTATCTAATAAAGTATCGACCGATGAAATGGTTAGTATTTTAAAAAATGCAGAAAATTTAGAGGAAAAGGCAACCACTCTCATCAACCTTGCAAACGAGCATGGTGGTGAGGACAATATTACCTTAGTCATTTTACAATTTGACGTTGGCGATGATTGGGGTGGGGATACATGCTAATCGGAAAGCGTTTAAGCGGTCGCTACAAAGTGCTTGAAATGATTGGTGGCGGAGGAATGGCCAATGTTTATCTTGCTCATGATATGATCTTAGATCGAGACGTGGCTGTTAAGGTACTGAGACTTGATTTTTCGAATGACGAGGAATTTATTCGACGCTTTCACCGAGAAGCACAATCAGCTACTAGCTTGGCTCATCCGAATATTGTTAGTATATACGATGTTGGTGAAGAAGATTCTATCTATTATATTGTTATGGAGTATGTGGAGGGGCAAACTCTCAAACAATACATACAGCAGCAACTATCGTTACACGTAGAGGATGCCATTAATATTATGAAGCAGTTAACCTCCGCTATTTCACATGCCCATCAAAATCACATTGTTCATAGAGATATTAAACCACATAATATTTTAATTGATCGTGAAGGAAATGTGAAAATAACTGATTTTGGCATTGCTATGGCAATGAGTGCGACAAGTATTACGCAAACAAATTCGGTGCTTGGCTCCGTCCATTATTTATCTCCAGAACAAGCAAGAGGTGGAATGGCAAACCGCAAATCGGATATTTATTCACTTGGAATTGTTATGTTCGAACTGTTGACGGGAAGATTGCCATTTTCTGGTGAGTCAGCCGTCTCAATCGCTTTAAAACATTTACAATCGGAAACACCTTCGTTAAGAAGATGGAATCCAAAAATTCCACAAAGTGTGGAAAATATTGTTTTAAAAGCAACGGCAAAGGATCCTTTTCATCGATATGATAGTGTAGAAGATATGGAGATGGATCTAGTAACTGCACTTGATCCTGATCGAATCGACGAGCCGAAGTTTGCGCTCCCGATAGATGATGATGCAACAAAAGCAATTCCAGTCATTACCGCTGATCAGTATCTAACTTCTGATGAGACACTCGTACATAGTAAAGAGCATCCTGTTCTTCAACAGACAACTGACAAAGACGGAGATAAAAAGAAGAAGAAAAAGAAGAGAAAATGGCCCATTGTACTCGTATCTATTTTTCTCACATTGGTTATCCTGGCAGTTTTAACTGTAACTGTTTTGCCTAAATTATTAGGACCAAAAGATGTGCTTGTTCCTGATGTTTCTGGAAAAGAGTTAGATGAAGCAATGGAAGTCCTTCAGGAGCAAGGTTTGAAAATTGGTGAAACGATTGAAGTTACAGATGAAGAGGTAGAGGAAGGTCTCATCATAAAAACAAACCCTAAGGAAGGGAAGACGGTAAAAGAAGGGCAGGAAGTGGACCTTTATTTAAGTATTGGCAAAGAGAAATGGACATTGTTAGATTATACCGGACGTCAATATGATGATGTGATTGATTTATTAGAAGCAAGGGGCTTTAAAGACATTACAAAAACGGAAGTTTACGATGATTCTGCCCCAGTGGGACAAATCATCTCTCAAGATCCATCTAGCGGGGAAGAAATTATTCCGGCTGAAACGGAACTGGCATTTACCGTTAGTAAGGGGCCGCAGTTAATAAAGCTCAAGGATCTTTCTGGTTATAATGAAAAAGGAATCCAAGAGTACGCACAATCCTCTGGATTATATGTTGAGATTGCCAGTGAGGGCGAATTTAGCGATACGGTAGCGGAAGGGTTAGTTGTTTCACAAAAGCCTTCAGCAGGTACAGATTTACAAAAAGGGTCTAAAGTAACCGTTGTCCTTTCTAAAGGAAAAGAGGAGATTCCGAAAGAAGTATCAAGGGAAATTACTATCCCTTATGAGCCGTTAGTTGAAGGAACTCCGCAAGTTGTCCAAATCTATATCGAGGATATGGAGCACAATACATCAGAACCGGTGCAAACCTTTGAAATTACAAAAACTGAGACTCGGACCATACAGTTAATTATTGCTCCTGGTGAACAGGCCGTATACAGAGTTCAAAGGGACGGTAATGTTATCGATGAACAAACGGTACCATACCCCACAAATTAAAATAGGGATAGGAACTAGTAGTTCACATTCTGTTAAAGGAGTGTATGTATGCCAGAAGGCAAAATTATTAAAGCGTTAAGTGGGTTCTATTATGTTCTCTCAGATGATAATCAAGTGATTCAGTGCCGAGGAAGAGGGGTATTTCGCTTAAATAAAGTGACCCCTCTTGTAGGTGATGAAGTTGTTTTTCAGGCTGAAAATGAATCTGAGGGATATATTTTAGAAGTAAAGGATCGAAAAAACGAACTGGTAAGACCACCGATATCTAACGTTGATCAGGCGATATTGGTGTTTTCCGCTGTTGAGCCTGATTTTAGTACTTCATTGCTCGACCGCTTTCTTGTTTTAGTTGAGTTTAATCGAATCAAGCCTATTATTTGTGTCACGAAAATGGATTTAACGAGTGCTGATGATAGAGTAAAGATCGAAACCTACCGAGATCAATATACGAAGGCGGGTTATGAAGTGATTTTAACATCATCAGAAACGGAGGACGGGTTAGAGCAACTTCTTCCGCATTTAAAAGGAGTCATATCCGTGTTTGCTGGTCAGTCAGGTGTAGGAAAGTCATCGCTATTAAATGCGATTCGACCTGATCTTGAATTAAAGACAAACGATATATCCTCCCATTTAGGTCGAGGAAAGCATACAACGAGACATGTGGAATTAATAAAAATAGGGGAAGGGTTAGTCGCAGATACTCCTGGTTTTAGTTCACTAGAATTCACGGATATAGAGGTGGAGGACTTAAACTATTGCTTCCCTGATATTGAAAAGTTAAGTGAAGACTGTAAATTTCGAGGATGTCTTCACTTAAAAGAACCAAAATGTGCGGTAAAAGAAGCGGTAACAAAGGAAGAGCTTCCTGAGTATCGATATGAGCATTATGAGCTTTTTGCTCAAGAAATTAAAGAGAGAAAGCCGAGGTATTAATTATGGTGAAAATTGCACCTTCCATACTATCAGCTGATTTTTCAAAACTGGGAGAAGAAATTAAAGATGTAGAACGAGGGGGAGCAGACTATATCCATGTAGATGTCATGGATGGTCATTTTGTGCCCAATATTACGATTGGTCCCCTGATTGTAGAAGCGATTCGACCAATTACGAAACTTCCGCTTGATGTACATTTAATGATTGATAATCCGGATCAGTATATTGAGGCCTTTGCTAATGCAGGAGCAGATTATCTTACTGTTCATGTAGAAGCTTGTAAGCATCTACATCGGACCATCCACTATATTAAATCATTTGGTGTAAAAGCAGGGGTTGTACTGAATCCTGCAACCCCTGTTCAAACGATTGAACATGTGATTGATGATATTGATATGGTCCTTTTAATGACGGTTAATCCTGGCTTTGGAGGTCAGAAATTTATTGAGCAAGTGCTGCCAAAAATTAGACAAGTAAAAGAACTTGTAGATAAAAAAGGGCTATCTGTTGAAATCGAGGTAGATGGTGGCGTGAACGAGGAAACGGCAAGGAAGTGTGTAGAAGCTGGTGCAAATGTTCTTGTGGCGGGATCGGCTATATATAACGAAAGAGATAGAAAAAAAGCGATAGAAAAAATAAGAGGATAAGAATGTTGGCTAGCTTTTTAGAAGCTAGCCTTTCCTTATTACAAGGAGGATCCAAAATGGAGATCAATATTTTAGCAGGTGGTCCATTAGAACTTATCCCTTCTCTTCATTCATATAGTGGAGAATGGATTGGTGTGGATCGTGGAGTACTAACACTAATAAAAGAAGGAATCTTTGTTGAAAAAGCCTTTGGCGATTTTGATTCTGTGGAGGAAGAAGAGCTAGCGTTTATAAACAAACATGTTGGAGAATTACTTACGTTTCCACCAGAAAAAGATGAAACGGATATGGAAATTGCGATTTCATGGGCGATCAAACAAGCTCCGGAAAAAATTCGTATCTTTGGTGCTACGGGTGGGAGGCTGGATCATTTCTTTGCAAATATACAGCTGCTTTTCAAACCAACGGCTTTACATGAAACAGTTCCAATTGAAATCATTGATTGTCAAAATATCATTTCATTAATACAAGCAGGCACACATACAATAGAAAGAAATGATGAGTACGCATATATTTCTTTTATACCTTTTCATGGCGAGGTAGAGGGCTTAACACTTGTGGGTTTTAAGTATCCATTAACACTTCGTCATATTCCGATTCACTCCACACTATGTATTAGCAATGAACTAATTTCTGATATTGGTACTATATCTTTTTCGGAAGGCATATTAATGGTGATAAGGAGTCGCGATTAAACTTCCTTATATTGAGTACTTATCTTTATATTTTGAATATGATAATGAGAGTTCTGAAACTTGTTCATGCGTGAGATGGTGAGGAGGGACATTATGAGATTTTACACGATTAAATTGCCGAAATTCTTAGGCGGCATTGTCCGCGCGATGCTGGGTACGTTTAAAAAGGGCTAAACCAAAGTGGTATTTGCAACACGTTTTCAAGAAAGACAACCTTAAAAACCAATGTACACCGATGTAAGAGATTCACATCGGTGTATTTTTTTTGTGAATAATTAAAAGTCTATTTCTAAAGGTTAATGGGAAGGCTAGTTTTAAAAGGAAAATGAAAAAGAGCATCCAGATGGATACTCTTTACACATTATACGCGCTCAACTTTACCTGATTTAAGTGCTCTTGCAGAAACCCAAACACGCTTTGGCTTTCCGTCTACAAGAATACGTACCTTTTGAAGGTTAGCACCCCAAGTACGCTTGTTAGCGTTCATAGCATGAGAACGTGCGTTACCTGAACGAGTTCCTTTACCAGTTACAACACATTTACGTGGCATATACATTTCCCTCCTTACTATCAAAGGTGAAGCATTATTTGTTCATCTTTAAAATGCAATGTAAAATTGCTTTCAAGTTTTATTTAATGTGAAAATAGCGGATTGTCCGTTTTTCAAGCATTAAAAGATACTTTAATAATTTATCATACAACCATTCGGAATGCAACAGTTGTAACAAAAGGTTTCAAGAAAATTTCCTTGACATAGGTAAAATCTTAAGGCTCTATTATAAGTGCGGGGAATATGACTTTTAAATTTGAAGTCCATATAGTAAAATGACTGTAGTTAAGGAGCAAATTCCAAAGGGGGAAGCATTTATGTCCATCGAACTGAAAACAAATTTCGGACAAATTGATATCTCAAATGAAGTAATTGCAACAATCGCTGGAGGAGCAGCTGTTGATTGCTACGGTATAGTAGGAATGGCTTCAAAACATCAACTAAAAGATGGCCTTACGGAAATATTAAGAAGAGAGAACTTTACTCGAGGTGTAATTGTTCGTCAGGAAAATGATGAAGTACATATTGATATGTATATAATTGTTAGCTATGGTACAAAAATTTCTGAGATTGCTCATAATGTACAATCAAAAGTGAAATATACCTTAGACAAAACAGTTGGCCTTGCCGTTGACTCAGTTAATATTTACGTTCAAGGTGTTCGCGTCACGAACCCGTAAGTAAAATGCGTTGCTTTAGGAAGCGTAGGCTTCCTCGAGCAGTGCGTTCGTAGTGACGAACATTAGTGAGGAGGAAAGACTTGTGTCAATTAAATCTTTAGATGGAAAACGTTTCGCTGAAATGGTGCTACAAGGAGCGAATCACTTGTCCTCTAATGCAAAATATGTGGATGCACTGAACGTGTTTCCCGTTCCAGATGGTGATACTGGAACAAATATGAACTTATCGATGACTTCTGGAGCAAAGGAAGTAAGAAATAATGTTCAAGACCATATTGGAAAGGTTGGTATTGCGCTTTCCAAAGGATTGTTGATGGGTGCAAGAGGAAACTCTGGTGTTATTTTATCCCAGCTTTTCCGAGGCTTTTCTAAAGCAATCGAAACAAAAGCTAGCATCAATGCATTTGAATTTGCCGCTTCTCTTGATGCAGGAGTGATTACTGCTTATAAAGCGGTTATGAAGCCTGTGGAAGGAACCATCTTAACGGTTGCAAAAGACTCTGCGAAAAAAGCAGTTGAAGCAGCGAAAAAATCAGATGATATTGTTACAATTATGGAGGCAGTAGTTGCAGAAGCAAAGGCATCCTTAAAGCGTACACCTGATCTTCTACCGGTTTTAAAGGAAGTAGGAGTAGTTGATAGTGGCGGACAAGGACTTGTGTTTGTTTATGAAGGTTTCCTAGCTGTACTAAAGGGAGAAAAATTACCTGAAGGTCCTACACTAGCATCCTCAATGGATGATCTAGTCAATGCAGAACATCACAAGAGTGTACAAAGCCATATGAACACCGAAGACATCGAGTTTGGGTATTGTACAGAATTTATGGTCAAGTTGGACGACGAGAAACTCCACTCTAAACCATTTAGCGAGCAAACTTTCCGTCAAGATTTAAGTCAGCACGGTGATTCTCTCTTGGTTATATCTGATGATCAGCTGGTAAAAGTACATATTCATGCAGAATATCCGGGAAATGTGCTAACGTATGCACAAACCTATGGAAGCTTAGTGAATTTAAAAATTGAAAATATGCGTGAGCAACATACAAATTTGTTATCCGATTCGTATGAGAAAGCAAGTGCTCCTGCAAAGCCGAAGGAAAAGCTAGAGTACGGTATTGTAACCGTTTCTATGGGCTCAGGGATTGCAGAATTGTTTAAGAGTATCGGGGCACATGCTGTTATTGAAGGTGGACAAACGATGAATCCAAGCACGGAGGATATCGTTAAGGCAATTAAAGAAGTGAACGCAAAGAAAGTGATTATTTTGCCGAATAACAAAAACATCATCATGGCAGCCGAACAAGCAGCTGAAGTAACAGAGGAAGATGCGATTGTTATCCCTTCTAAAACTGTTCCACAAGGAATGTCTGCTCTTCTTGCCTTTAACCCAGGTGCAGAACTAGAAGGCAATAAAGAGGGCATGACGGAAGCTTTACAAAATGTAAAAACAGGTCAAATTACATATGCCGTCCGTGATACCAGTATCGATGGCCTTGAGATTGAAAAAGATGACTTCATGGGAATTGCCGAGGGGAAAATCGTTGTTAAGGATAAAGACAAAGTTGTCTCTGCAACGAAACTCCTAGATCAGCTTCTTGATGGAGACTCAGAGATTTTGACGATCTTAAAAGGTGAAGATGCTACAGATGCGGATGTAGATGCAATTGTCCAGTTTGTAGAAGCAAATTACGGTGATGTTGAAATCGAAATCCACGATGGAAAACAACCGTTATATGCATTCATTTTCTCGGTTGAATAATTATTATGGAAGCATGGCTCAAAGCTGTGCTTCCTTTCATTTGAAAAAATCCACTTTGTAGATAGTGGAAATAGAAGAAACTACAATGTTTTTTTCATACAATAATGTATAATACAATGTGGGAAACCATTAAGTGTAAAAAGGATATTCTCCACAAGGGGGAAAAGTGATGAAGTACAAAAGTGTTTTTGATATTATAGGTCCTGTAATGATTGGTCCTTCCAGCTCACATACAGCAGGGGCAGCACGAATTGGAAGAGTAGCAAGAAGCCTTTTTGGCCGTGAACCAAAGTGGGCGAAAATTTCTCTTTATGGCTCTTTTGCACAAACATATAAAGGACATGGAACAGATGTAGCAATAATCGGTGGACTATTAGACTTTGATACATTTGATGAACGAATTATTGGGTCCATTTCTATCGCTCAAACGAACGGAATGGAAATCACATTTATTGAAGAAGAAGCGATTCCAGAACACCCGAATACAGCAAAAGTACTTATTGGTGACGATCAAGGAGAGTTAGAGCTAGTAGGGATCTCTATTGGCGGTGGCAAAATCGAAATCACTGAGTTGAATGGTTTTGAGCTAAGGTTATCAGGTCATCATCCAGCGATTTTAGTCGTTCATAATGACCGTTTCGGTGCGATTGCTAGTGTTTCAAATATATTAGCTTCACACGAACTAAATATCGGACATATGGAAGTGTCAAGGAAAGAAAAAGGGATGCTTGCGTTAATGACGATTGAAGTGGACCAGAATATTGACGATTCAGTTATTAAAGAATTAGAAGCGCTTGACCATGTGGTAAAGGTTGCCAAAATTGTAGAATAGAAGAGGAATTTTATGGTAGCGCTTTCAAAAATAGATTACTAGAATGCAGGGAGAGTGTACATCATGTTTCGCAATGTCGCAGAGCTAGTAGAGCTCGCTAGTACACAAAATAAAAAAATATCAGATATCATGATTGAGCAAGAAATGGAAGTTACCGGTCGGACAAGAGAACAAATTCTAGAGCAAATGAATGTGAATTTGACCGTAATGGAGCAAGCTGTTGAACGGGGCCTTAATGGGGTAAGGTCCCATTCGGGTCTCACTGGTGGAGATGCCGTGCTCCTGCAAAAATATATTCAGTCTGGAAAGTCATTATGTGGAGACACGATCCTCGATGCCGTCTCGAAGGCAGTTGCTACAAACGAAGTGAATGCGGCAATGGGGACGATTTGTGCAACGCCTACAGCAGGATCAGCTGGTGTGGTTCCAGGAACCTTATTTGCCGTAAGAGATAAATTACATCCTACGAGAGAACAGATGATAGCCTTTTTATTTACATCAGGAGCATTTGGGTTTGTTGTTGCCAACAACGCGTCGATCTCTGGTGCTGCTGGAGGCTGTCAAGCAGAGGTTGGATCTGCTGCTGGAATGGCTGCAGCTGCCATTGTAGAAATGGCTGGTGGAACTCCTGCTCAATGTGCAGAAGCTATGGCGATCACATTAAAAAATATGTTAGGATTAGTGTGTGACCCCGTTGCTGGTTTAGTAGAAGTCCCTTGTGTAAAACGTAATGCAATGGGAGCTGCAAACGCAATGGTGGCAGCGGATATGGCATTAGCAGGAATCACTAGTCGAATACCATGTGATGAAGTAATTGATGCGATGTATAAAATCGGTCAAACGATGCCTACCGCTCTTAAAGAAACGGCGCAGGGAGGGTTGGCGGCAACTCCGACAGGTCGCAGACTAGAAGCGAAAATTTTCGGAATACCGCATGTTCATGGAGAACAACAACAGTAATTTAAAGCAATCCGTAACAGCTGTAAAAGGAATCGGTGCTGAGACAGCACAAAGCCTAGCTGAAATGAGAATAGTGACTATTGAAGATTTACTTGAATATTTTCCATATCGTTATGAAGATTATCGCCTTCGCGACTTAACAGAAGTGAAGCATGACGAGAGGATTACAGTAGAAGGGAAGGTTCATAGTGAGCCTTCTCTTATGTATTATGGGAAAAAGCGGTCAAGACTAACCATCCGATTGCTAGTAGAGAGATATTTGATTCAGGTAGTATTTTTTAATCAGGCTTATTTGAAAAATAAGTTTCAAGTAAATGAAATGGTTACCGTAACCGGTAAATGGGATCAGCATCGTCAAATGATCACAGCCTCTCAAGCGAAAATGGGATCAAATGAATCAGAAAAAAAGTTTGTTCCCGTTTATAGTGTGAAAGGAGATGTGACGGTTAAAGGTCTTAGGAGATTTATTAATCTAGCATTCTCCCAGTATGGAAATGATATAACAGAGACCCTTCCTGGAAAAATGATAAGCAAATATAAGCTTGGAAACCGGAAGGAATCGTTGCTTTCCATGCACAATCCGCTAAACGAAGAAGATGTAAAAAAGGCTCGTCGAAGATTTGTGTATGAAGAATTTTTGCATTTTCAGTTAAAGATGCAAGCGTTACGAAAGTTTGAAAGGGAGAATTCCAAGGGACTTCCTCAAAACTATAACTTAGATAAAGTAAAGGACTTCATTGATCATCTACCTTTCCCGCTTACCAATGCGCAGAAACGAGTGGTAAACGAGGTGTTAAAGGATTTGAGATCTCCATACCGTATGAATCGTTTGCTGCAAGGGGATGTAGGTTCTGGGAAAACAGTCGTTGCTGCTATTGCACTTTTTTCTAGTTATACAGCTGGATATCAAGGGGCTTTAATGGTGCCCACAGAAATATTAGCTGAGCAGCATGCGGAATCGTTAAAGGCGTTATTAGAGCCTGTTGGATTATCAGTCGAGCTGTTAACGAGCTCGGTAAAGGGTAAGAGACGCAGGGAAGTGTTAGAACGGTTAAAAAACGGTGAAATTCATATATTAATCGGGACACACGCATTAATTCAGGATGAAGTTGTATTTGCCAAACTCGGCCTTGTCATTACCGATGAACAGCATCGTTTTGGTGTGGAGCAAAGAAGGGTTTTACGTGAAAAAGGAGAGAATCCGGATGTGCTCTTTATGACAGCTACTCCCATTCCTCGTACACTAGCGATTACAGTGTTTGGTGAAATGGATGTGTCAATCATTGATGAAATGCCTGCAGGTCGCAAAGCGATTGAAACGTATTGGGCAAAGGCAGATATGCTTGATCGTGTCCTTTCCTTTATGGAAAAAGAGCTTGTTAAAGGACGACAAGCATATGTGATTTGTCCACTTATTGAAGAGTCGGACAAGCTCGATGTACAAAATGCGATTGATGTTCATGTTGCCTTACAAACGTACTTTCACAATCGATACCAAGTTGGTTTGATGCATGGAAGACTTAGCTCTGATGAGAAAGATGAAGTGATGAAGGCATTCAGTTCGAACCAATATCAAGTACTTGTATCAACTACGGTTGTAGAAGTGGGAGTAAATGTTCCTAATGCGACAATGATGGTCATCTATGATGCCGAAAGATTTGGATTAGCGCAGCTTCACCAGCTACGGGGACGAGTGGGGAGAGGAAGCGAACAATCGTATTGTGTCCTTCTGGCCGATCCGAAAACAGAGGTTGGGAAAGAGCGAATGAAAATTATGACTGAAACTAATGACGGCTTCGTTGTCAGTGAGAAGGACTTGGAGCTTCGAGGACCTGGAGATTTCTTTGGTCGAAAGCAAAGTGGCCTTCCTGAATTTAAGGTAGCTGATATGGTCCATGATTACCGAGCGTTAGAAACCGCTCGAAACGATGCTATGGTCTTAATAGAATCAGAGGAGTTTTGGGAAGAGGATGAATTCGCTGGGCTGCGTTCAAAGCTTGCAGACTCTGGTGTATTGGAAAATGAAAAGCTAGATTGATAAAAAGCGGATGACCTTGATCGAAAAGTAGATTGCAAAAAAAAGTTTGTTGCAATCTGCTTTTTAGTTTTATATACTACTATTAGTACCTAGTCTTAATACTTCGGACGGTGTTTTACATATGAGAAAAAGTAAAAAAGAACGTCAACGACTTTTAATAGAAACAATAAAAGAAAACCCGTTTATTACCGATGAGGAACTTGCTGAACAATTTACGGTTAGCGTACAAACCATCCGGTTAGATCGGTTAGAGTTATCGATCCCTGAGCTACGGGAAAGAATAAAGAATGTCGCTGAAAAGCGGTTTGACGATGAAGTACGTTCTTTACCAATCGATGAAGTGATTGGTGAAATTATTGATATTGAGCTTGACCAAACAGCTATTTCTATTTTTGATGTCAAGCATGAACATGTGTTTAAGAGAAACCAAATCGCAAGGGGTCACCACGTTTTTGCTCAGGCTAATTCATTAGCGGTTGCAGTGATTAACGATGAACTGGCTTTAACGGCAAAGGCAAATATTCAATTTACCAGATCAGTTAAGGAAAATGAACGCGTCATTGCAAAAGCAAAAGTGTTACGAATTGATGAAGAAAAAGGTAGAACTCTTGTGGAAGTCAATAGTTTTGTGAATAATGAACTAGTATTTACTGGTGAATTTGAAATGTATCGCTATAAAAAATGACATAAGGAATGAATAACAATGAAATTGGCCCTTGATGCAATGGGAGGCGACCATGCTCCAAAAGAAATCGTTCTAGGAGCGATAAAGGCCGTTCAAGCATTTGATGATGTACATATATGTTTAGTTGGTGATGAAGCAAAAATTAAGGAGCATCTCACACCACACGACAGAATATCGATTTTACATACGGAAGAGGTTATTTTAGGCACTGATGAGCCTGTAAAAGCGGTGAGACGGAAGAAGAATTCATCCATGGTTCTAGCTGCAAAGCTTGTTGCTGACAAAGAGGCAGATGGTTGTATTTCTGCTGGTAATACAGGGGCTTTAATGGCGACCGGTTTGTTTGTAGTAGGACGTATTGAAGGAATTGAAAGACCAGCATTAGCTCCAACCTTACCGACGATTGGTGGAGAAGGGTTTCTTTTGCTTGATGTTGGTGCAAATGTTGATGCAAAGCCTGAGCACTTATTGCAAAATGCCATCATGGGTTCCATCTATGCTGAAAACGTAAGAGGGGTAAAAAATCCAAGAGTCGGGCTTTTGAATATCGGAACAGAAGAGAAAAAGGGAAATGAGTTATCCAAACTTGCTTTTGATCTTCTAAAGGAAGCACCTGTTAACTTTATTGGAAACGTGGAAGCTAGGGATTTGCTTGATGGTGTTGCAGATGTAGTGGTCACCGATGGTTTTACTGGCAATATGGTATTAAAGACGATTGAAGGAACCGCTTTATCCGTATTTAAAATGCTTAAAACAACTTTATATAGCTCTTTGAAGACGAAGATAGCAGCAGCTGTTCTAAAGCCAGACCTTATGCAATTAAAAGCAAAGATGGACTATTCAGAGTATGGTGGTGCGGGATTGTTCGGACTAAAGGCACCTGTCATTAAAGCTCATGGATCATCAGACGCAAACTCTGTTTACAATGCAATTAGACAAACGAGGGACATGGTGGAAAAGAAGGTTGCGCCTACGATTAAAGAGGCGATATCAAAATACACAGAAGCTAGAGAGGAGTAACTATGGGTAAATTAGCGATTATCTTTCCTGGACAAGGTTCTCAAACAGTTGGGATGGGAAAAGTCTTTGCAGAGACAAACAAGGAAGTTCAATCTGTTTTTGAACAAGCGGACAAAAAATTAGGGTTTTCTCTATCCAATCTTATTTTTGAAGGCCCGCAAGATGAGTTAACGAAAACAACTAACACTCAACCTGCGCTTTTAACAACATCCATTGCGCTGTTTGAGCAATTCAAGAAAGCTGAGATAAAAGCAGACTATATGGCTGGGCATAGCTTAGGTGAATACACAGCATTGGTAGCTGCTGGAGCGATTGGTTTTGAGGATGGAGTGTACGCGGTTCGTAAACGTGGTGAGTTTATGGAAGAAGCTGTACCTAACCGGGAAGGTACGATGGCGGCTGTATTAGGTCTAGACCGTGATACTTTGGCAGAAGCGGTAGAAAAAGCAGCGGCTGAAGGAGACATAGTAGGCCTAGCGAATATGAATTGCCCTGGCCAAATCGTTATTTCAGGCTCTAGAAGAGGAGTGGAACTTGCTTCCCAGTTTGCGAAGGAAGTAGGAGCAAAACGAGTTCTTCCGCTTGAAGTTAGTGGGCCATTTCATTCGCAACTTATGAAGCCAGCTTCAGGTCGTTTACGTGAAGTGTTAGACGGAATATCAATCAGTGAAGCGACTGTTCCTGTCATCGCCAACGTGAATGCACAAGAAATGACAAATGCTGAGGAAATTAAAGAGCGATTGCTTGAGCAGCTATACTCTCCTGTGTTATGGGAAGATAGTGTAAAGCATATGATTGAACTTGGTGTAGATACTTTTGTTGAAATCGGACCTGGGAAAGTGTTGTCTGGTTTAGTAAAGAAAGTGGAACGTTCTGTTCAAACCTATTCAATTTCTGATGAAGAAACGCTACTGGCAACGATTAATGCATTAAAGGAGAGAACAGTATGAAGCTTTTAGGAAAAGTGGCACTTGTTACAGGTGCTTCACGTGGAATCGGAAGAGACATTGCGATTGAACTTGCAAAAGCGGGCGCAAATGTTGCGGTTAATTACGCTGGAAGTGAAGCTCGTGCAAATGAAGTGGTTCAAGAAATTCAAAGTCTTGGAAGAGAAGCATTTGCCGTTCAATGCGATGTTGCTAATGGAGAGTCTGTTGCGGAGATGGTGAAGCAAACGATAGACCGTTGGGGAAGTCTAGATATTCTTGTCAATAATGCAGGAATCACTAGAGATAACCTAATTATGCGTATGAAGGAAGACGAATGGGACGATGTTATTAATACAAACCTAAAAGGTGTGTTCCTTTGTACAAAAGCCGTTACTCGTCAAATGATGAAGCAGAAGAGTGGAAGAATTATTAATATTTCTTCCGTTGTCGGAGAAAGCGGGAACGCTGGTCAAGCCAACTATGTGGCAGCAAAGGCTGGGGTAATTGGTTTAACGAAGACAACGGCAAAGGAACTTGCTCCTCGTGGGATCACGGTTAATGCTGTTGCACCTGGTTTTATTACAACTGATATGACAGATAAGCTAACCGATGAGATTAAAGAGGGAATGTTAAAGATGATTCCACTGGCTAAGTTTGGTGAACCGAAGGATATTGCCAATGCAGTTACGTTTTTAGCATCTGATGACAGCCGCTATATTACGGGACAAACCATCCATGTTAACGGCGGAATGGTCATGTAACCGAAAATTCAACATTTATTAATTGTTGGAAATACACTATAATGTCCCTTGAGGGGAGGTGAAAAGCATGGCAGATGTATTAGAGCGCGTAACGAAGATTATCGTTGACAGACTTGGAGTAGAAGAAAATCAAGTGACTCTTGAAGCTTCTTTCAAGGATGATCTTGGTGCTGATTCCCTTGACGTAGTAGAACTAGTTATGGAATTAGAGGACGAGTTTGATATGGAAATCTCTGACGATGATGCTGAAAAGATTTCTACAGTGGGTGACGCTGTGAATTACATAAAAAGTACTCAATAATCGTTAGAATTTATGAAAAAGCTCCGCAGCTATGCGGAGCTTTCTTCTGTTGCAAAGAAATATTGAAAAACCTTCAATCTTCCTTTGCGTTTTTAAGAACTTTTACGTAAACTTGATATGGTATGTAAACTATTAGCAAGGTGGAGGCAAAATGAGCAAGTACGGAAAAGAAAGAGAGAAACGTAGCTTTCGCTCTTATGATAAATTATTTAAAGAATTTCAAGCAGAACAAGGAATTAACTTTACAGACGAGAAGCTATTAAAACAAGCATTTACCCATTCATCATATGTGAATGAGCATCGTAGAAAGCCCTATGAAGATAATGAGAGGCTTGAATTTTTAGGAGACGCTGTATTAGAATTAACCGTTTCACAATTCCTTTACAAGAAATACCCGATGATGAGCGAAGGAGAGTTGACGAAGCTGCGTGCAGCTGTTGTTTGTGAGCCCTCTTTAGTAAGGTTTGCAAACGAACTTACTTTTGGGAAACTAGTGCTTCTTGGAAAAGGGGAAGAAATGACAGGAGGCCGTGAGCGTCCAGCACTGTTAGCGGATGTGTTTGAGGCATTTATTGGTGCACTCTTCTTGGACAAAGGAATTGAAACAGTAATTGGATTTTTAGAAAGAGTTGTATTTCCTAAAATTAACGAAGGTGCTTTTTCTCATGTGATGGATTTTAAAAGTCAGCTGCAAGAGCTTGTACAAAGAGATGGAATTGGTACAATCGAATACAAAATTTTACTAGAGCGAGGACCGGCCCATAACAGGGAGTTTGTCTCAAAGGTTTGTTTAAACAACGAAGAGCTTGGACAAGGTACAGGGAGATCAAAGAAAGAAGCGGAGCAGCATGCTGCACAAATGGCTTTAGAAAAGATCAAATCTCACCTTAATGGAGCAAAAGAACAGCTAGAAGAAAAACAACAGGAGTAGAGATAAAGGGGGAAAAGCTGTGTATCTCAAACGTTTGGATGTAGTAGGATTCAAGTCGTTTGCTGAGAGAATTGGGGTCGATTTTGTCCCGGGTGTCACAGCAGTGGTTGGTCCAAATGGAAGTGGAAAAAGTAATATCACCGATGCGATTCGTTGGGTGTTAGGAGAGCAGTCAGCGAAATCGCTTCGTGGCTCAAAGATGGAGGATATTATCTTTGCTGGTAGTGATTCGCGAAAAGCATTGAATTTTGCTGAAGTAACGTTGACGTTGGATAATGAAGATCAAGCATTACCGATTGAATACAATGAGGTAAGTGTCACTAGACGTGTGTATCGCTCTGGAGATAGTGAGTTTCAAATCAATAAGCAAACATGCAGGCTAAAAGATATCGTTGATTTGTTTATGGACTCTGGATTAGGGAGAGAAGCGTTTTCGATCATTAGCCAAGGAAAAGTTGAAGAAATATTAAACAGCAAGGCCGAAGAAAGAAGAACGATTTTTGAAGAGGCTGCTGGTGTTCTAAAATATAAAAGTCGTAAAAAGAAAGCTGAGTCAAAGCTAACAGAAACTCAGGATAATTTAAATCGTGTGAGTGATATCTTGCATGAATTAGAAACGCAAGTAGAGCCACTTAAAATTCAAGCTTCGATTGCCAAGGATTTTCTGCAGCAAAAAGAAGAGCTCGAAAAGATTGAAGTAGCGGTAACGGTGCACGAAATTGAGGATCTTCATGAAAAGTGGGAAAAGCTGACTAGTCAGCTTGAACAACATAAAGAGGATGAAATGAAGCTATCTACCGTTATTCAATCGAAGGAAGCTAGAATTGTAGAAATGAGAGATCATATGGCGGCCCTCGATGAATCGATTACCGATTTGCAGGACGTTTTACTGCGTGTTAGTGAGGAGCTTGAAAAGGTTGAAGGCAGAAAAGAGGTTCTAAAAGAGAGAAAGAAAAATGCTTCGCAAAACAAAGAGCAACTTAGAAAAAGCATAGAAGAAGTTTCTCTGAAAATCCAAGAATTAACCTCGCTTCAACTTGAGCAAGAGGAAAGCTGTCACCGTATGAATGATGAGGTACTCTCTCTTAAAAAACTGTTAAAAGAAAAGCAGGAAGTTCTCTCGTCGTTTAGTGAGAATATTGAAGAGCGAATCGAGTCATTAAAAAGTGATTATATTGAAATTTTAAACAGACAAGCATCTAGTAAGAATGAGCTTCAAAACACAGACAAGCAGCTTGGACAGCAAGGTGTGAAAAACACAAGATTAGAAGCTGATAACGAAAAGTATCTTCAAGAAAGACGTGTTATCTCCACCCGTAAGCAGGAAATTGAAGCTAGTATTGCTGGTGTTCAAAAAAATCTTGAAGAACAAGTTCATGTATTTAGAGAAGAGCAGAAAAAGCTAGAGAACTTGAAGAATAAGTATCAAAAACAAGAAACTCAGCTTTATCAAGCGTATCAATTTTTACAAAAAGCAAAGTCTAGAAAAGATATGTTAGAAGAGATGGAAGATGACTATTCTGGTTTTTTCCAAGGAGTAAAGGAAGTATTAAAGGCAAGAGATGGCAAACTTTCTGGGATTGAGGGGGCTGTCGCCGAGCTTATCCAAGTACCGAAATCGTATGAAGTTGCGATTGAGACTGCTTTAGGCGCTGCGATGCAGCATATAGTCGTTGCGAATGAGGAAAATGGGAGAAAAGCGATTCTCTATTTAAAGCAAAACTCCTTTGGACGAGCAACATTCCTGCCTCTTAGTGTCATAAGAGGGAAGAGTCTATCAAGTAGTCAGCTTCAGGCACTAAAAGGCCATCCATCTTATGTAGGAGTAGCGAAGGATTTAATTGGGTTTGATCAAAAATATGAAGAAATATTTTCAAATCTTTTAGGTACGGTGGTCATCACGAAGGACTTAAAGGGTGCGAACGAGCTCGCTAAGCTTTTACAATATCGATGTCGATTTGTTACGGCAGATGGGGATATCGTAAACCCAGGTGGTTCGATGACTGGTGGTGCAGTAAAGGCAAATACATCTTCGCTACTGAGCCGTAAAGGTGAGCTTGAAGAGTTAAAAGGTAAACTATTGGGAATGGAAGCTCAAACACATGAGCTAGAAGCGCAGGTGAAGGAGCTTAAATCTTCTATCACAACTCAGGAGCAAAAGCTTGAGGATATTCGAAAACAAGGGGAGGATCTTCGCCTTCTCGAGCAATCGAAAAAGGGTGACCTCAGAGAAATTGAGATTGAAGAAAAAAATATCAATGAAAAGCTAAAAATCTATGATCTCGACATGTCTCAATTTTTACAAGACCAGACGCAGTTGTCTTCACGTAAAGTTGAGTTAACGGAATTGTTATCAACGTATGCGAATGAACTAGCCGAACTTGATAGGCAAATTCAAGCATTATCAGAAAAGAAATCTTTCCAAAATAGTTCTAAAGAATCAGTGGTCAATGAAATTGGGGAACTGAAGGTGAAGCTCGCTGGACTAATGGAGCAGCATCACGGTTTGTCCGAAAAGCTTGAAGCAACAAGAGCGTCTCTTTTAGAGCATACGAAACGACATGAAACGTTTGAAGAGGATCTATCCTTGTTATCAACGGAGATGAACTCTAGTAGTTCAGGAGAACAGCTCTTAGAACAAGAGGCTTCCAAAAAGCTGCAAGATAAAAATGAAACCATCTCTATGATTTCTTCACGCCGTGAAGAACGATTGAAGCTTCACAGTACCTTAGAGGATTCTGAGCTTGAATTAAGAGAGCTTTTAAGACAGCATAAGGGTTTAACGCTTGCGCTTAAGGATGAAGAAGTAAAGCTAGGGCGTCTCGATGTGGAGTTAGAAAACAGACTTTCTCACCTCCGAGAAGAGTACCTGCTGTCATTTGAAGCGGCCAAAGAAGAGTACCCTCTCGTTCTACCGGTTGAGGAGGCTCGTAAAAAAGTAAAGCTAATTCGTCTTGCAATAGAAGAGCTCGGAGTCGTAAACATCGGTGCAATTGAAGAATATGAGCGTGTCTCCGAACGCTACGAATTCTTGCTCGAGCAGAAAAATGACCTGCAGGAAGCAAAGGATACATTGTTCCAGGTCATTGATGAAATGGACGAAGAAATGAAGAAGCGATTTGAGCAAACCTTCTACGGAATTCGTTCGCATTTTGAATTTGTTTTCCAAGCACTGTTTGGCGGAGGAAGAGCAGACTTAAAGTTAACGAACCCAGAAGACTTATTAAATACAGGGGTAGAAATCGTTGCACAACCACCAGGGAAAAAGCTGCAGAATTTAGGACTCTTATCCGGTGGAGAGCGATCGCTTACAGCAATTGCTCTATTGTTCTCCATTTTAAAAGTTAGACCTGTACCATTTTGTATTCTCGATGAAGTAGAAGCTGCTTTAGACGAGGCCAATGTGTATCGTTTTAGCCAATATTTAAAACGATACAGTGACGAAACACAGTTTATCGTTATTACTCACCGAAAAGGCACAATGGAAGAAGCGGATGTGCTTTACGGGGTAACGATGCAGGAGTCGGGGGTTTCAAAGCTTGTTTCTGTTAGATTGGAAGAAACAAAAGAATTGATTGAAACGTAAAGGACGTGTGAGTTTTGAGTTTTTTTAAAAAGCTAAAAGAAAAAATTACAAAGCAAACGGATTCGGTAACTGAAAAGTTTAAGGATGGCTTAACAAAAACGAGAGACAATTTTTCAGGCAAAGTTAATGATCTTGTCGCTCGTTATCGGAAAGTCGACGAAGACTTTTTCGAGGAGCTTGAGGAGATTTTAATTGGGGCCGATGTGGGCTTCGATACCGTTATGGAACTCATCGATGAGCTGAAAATGGAAGTCAAGCGTAAAAACATTCAAGACCCAGCAGCCGTTCAGGTCGTCATCTCTGAAAAGCTTGTTGACATCTACAAGGGTGATGAGGAAGAAGTTAACACGATTAATATCCAAGAGGGCTTAACCGTTATTTTGTTCGTAGGAGTAAATGGTGTCGGAAAAACAACAACAATTGGAAAGCTTGCACATAAATATAAAAGTGAAGGCAAGAAAGTGTTGTTAGCAGCGGGAGACACCTTCCGTGCCGGGGCAATTGAACAGCTTGAGGTATGGGGAGAAAGAGTTGGAGTGGAAGTGATTAAGCAAAGTGCTGGCTCCGATCCAGCTGCGGTTATGTACGATGCCGTTCAAGCAGCCAAGTCAAGAAACGCAGATATTCTATTGTGTGACACAGCTGGACGACTTCAAAACAAAGTGAACCTGATGAAGGAGCTCGAAAAGGTAAAGCGTGTTATTGAACGTGAAATTCCAGGTGCCCCTCATGAAGTACTCCTTGTCCTTGATGCTACGACTGGTCAAAATGCACTGGTTCAAGCTAAAACATTCAAGGAAGCGACAGATGTTAGCGGAATTGTGTTAACAAAGCTTGATGGAACCGCGAAGGGTGGAATTGTGTTAGCGATTCGTAATGAACTGAAAATTCCAGTAAAGTTTGTAGGTCTAGGTGAAAAAATGGATGACCTTCAACAGTTTGATGCCGAACAATACGTGTACGGATTATTTGCAGACTTAGTTGATAAGGAAGTATGAGAGTAAACGAGTGAAGCCCGGGTTAAAATACCTGGGCTTTTTCTTTGGAAATCGTGGTCTCCCTTGACATTAAACGCCTCTGTGTGTAAACTACAGTATGTAAAGGCTTTTCACTTAACAAAGGGGGATGAGCGATGCTGGAGAAAACAAATAGGATGAATTATTTGTATGACTTTTATCAGTCATTACTTACTCCTAAACAGCAAAGCTATATGTCCCTGTATTATTTGGACGACTATTCGCTAGGCGAAATTGCTGAAGAGTACAATGTCAGTCGTCAAGCGGTCTATGATAATATTAAACGAACAGAAGCGATGCTTGAAGAGTACGAGGAAAAGCTATTATTATTCCAGAAATTTCAGGAGCGTAATAAGCTGCTAGCAAAGCTCAAGGACTCTTTATCAGATGACACGCAGCTAGAGCTAATAGCACAGCTTGAGAAATTAGACTAGGAGGCGGCCTAAAGATGGCATTTGAAGGATTAGCCGACCGACTGCAAAATACGATCCAAAAAATTCGCGGCAAAGGGAAAGTCAATGAGGCCGATGTTAAAGAAATGATGCGCGAGGTGCGCTTAGCACTTTTAGAGGCGGACGTCAACTTTAAGGTTGTCAAAGAGTTCGTCAAAAAAGTAAGCGAGCGTGCTGTTGGTCAGGAAGTCATGCAAAGCTTAACACCTGGACAACAGGTCATTAAAGTGGTTAAAGAAGAACTGACAACCTTGATGGGCGGAGAGCAAAGCAAAATTGCTGTCTCTAATCGTCCGCCAACCGTTATTATGATGGTTGGTTTGCAAGGGGCAGGGAAAACGACAACCACTGGGAAGCTTGCCAACCTGATTCGAAAAAAATATAACCGCAACCCGTTACTAGTTGCGGCCGATATTTATCGTCCTGCTGCCATTAAGCAGCTAGAAACGCTTGGAAAGCAGCTCAGCATGCCGGTATTTTCACTTGGTGATCAAGTAAGTCCGGTTGAGATTGCTAAGCAAGCAATTCAAAAGGCGAAAGAGGACCATCATGACTACGTTCTAATTGACACTGCTGGTCGTTTGCATGTCGATGAAGCCCTTATGGGAGAATTAAAAGAGATTAAAGAACTCACAAACCCGGATGAAATCTTTCTAGTTGTCGATGCGATGACTGGTCAAGACGCTGTAAACGTAGCTTCAAGCTTTAATGAACAGCTGGGGCTTACAGGGGTCGTCTTAACGAAGCTCGACGGAGACACTCGAGGAGGTGCCGCCCTCTCTATTCGTTCCGTAACCAATACACCGATTAAATTTATCGGTTTAGGGGAAAAAATGGATGCGATTGAGACGTTCCATCCAGAACGAATGGCTTCACGAATCCTCGGAATGGGCGATGTCTTAACGTTAATTGAAAAAGCTCAGGCAAATGTCGATGAAGCGAAGGCAAAAGAGCTTGAACAAAAAATGCGTACAGCTTCGTTTACATTTGATGACTTTTTAGATCAGCTTGGACAAGTTCGCAATATGGGGCCACTTGATGAATTATTAAAGATGATGCCTGGTGCGAACAAAATTAAAGGCCTGAATAATCTGCAAATCGATGAAAAGCAAATTTCTCATGTAGAAGCGATCATCCAGTCTATGACAAAGGAAGAAAAAACTCATCCAGAAATCATTAATGCTGGACGAAGAAAGCGGATTGCAAAGGGAAGCGGAACTTCAGTACCTGAAGTAAACCGTCTTTTAAAGCAATTTGAAGACATGAAGAAGATGATGAAACAGATGTCGGGTATGCAGGCAAAGGGCAAGAAAAAGGGCGGATTTAAGCTTCCGTTTAACCCTTTTTAAGGCTGAATAAACAGGAAAATAATAGTGACAAGAAAAAAGACTTTACAAACTAAAAAACAATTGATATTATACTATCTTGTGTGAAACTATTCGGAGGTGCTTATTTAAAATGGCAGTTAAAATTCGTTTAAAGCGTATGGGAGCAAAAAAATCTCCTTTTTATCGTATTGTAGTAGCAGATTCTCGTTCACCACGTGATGGACGTTTCATTGAAACAGTTGGAACTTACAACCCAGTTGCTGAGCCAGCTATCGTTGAAATCAACGAAGACTTAGCATTAAAATGGTTAAAAGACGGCGCGAAGCCATCTGACACAGTTCGTAACTTGTTCTCTAAACAAGGCCTTATGGAAAAATTCCATAATGCAAAATTAAGCAAGTAATCTGCAGATAATGAAAGAGCTCATCGAAACCATTGTCAAGGCACTTGTTGATCTTCCAGACGAAGTTCGTGTAACCGAGCTGGAAGAAGCCGACAAAATTACGTATCAACTAGCTGTTCACAAGACAGATATGGGGAAAGTAATCGGAAAACAAGGCCGTGTCGCAAAAGCTATTCGAACTGTTGTCTATTCAGCAGGAGCATCACAGCAGAAGAAAGTCTACCTAGAAATTATTGAATAAATGCTACTAGAGAAGGAGGGGACAACCCTCCTTTTTTCGTAGTTATTTCTGAAGGGGGATGCGGTCCATGAATATTCTTCAAACCGTCGTGGTAAAGCAAGTATTAACGGAAACTAGCAAACAAGTATTGCTAAGCAAGTTTGAACTTGAGAAAAACCAACTTCAGAAGGAATCAGAACAGCTTCGTTTTGAAATGAGGAAGCTTGAAAAATCAAAGAAAATGACCGTTAACTCATTTAAGAATCGATTCGAAAATGAGATTCATACAAGATTAGAAAAGATTAAGCTGCTTGATTTTAAAATAGAACAATTACATATGCTACCTTTAGGAAGCGAATTAAAGGAAAAGGAATGCCAAGCGATCGTGGAAGTGAATATAGGTGACGCTTGGGAGGATATTCAGACTGAAAAAACGATTATCATCAAGGACGGAATCGTTGATGAAATTCGGTAGTTTGAGGTGAAGATAATGGAAAAATGGTTTAATGTCGGAAAGATTGTTAATACGCATGGTATCAAAGGGGAAGTTCGAGTAATATCACAGACTGACTTTGCTGATGAACGGTATAAGCCAGGTAATCACTTGTATTTGTTTATGCCTAACTCAAAGGAGCCAATTAAGCTGAAGGTTGAATCTCACCGGAAGCACAAATCATTTGATTTATTAACCTTTAGTGGTTACCCGAATGTGAATGATGTGGAGCCGATGAAGGGTGGAGTTCTGAAGATTACCGAGGAGCAGCAAGGTGAGTTAGAGGAAAATGAATTTTACTTCCACCAAATTATTGGCTGTCTTGTGTTTACTACACATGGGGAAGAAATCGGGAAGATTCGAGAGATCCTAACACCTGGAGCCAATGATGTATGGGTCATAAAGGGTAAAGGTGGAAATGATATTCTTATTCCCTATATTGAGCAGATTGTGAAAAAGGTGGATGTGAAGGAAAGGATCGTTTTAATTGAGCCGATGGAAGGGCTGCTATCATGATGAACATAGATGTACTAACCCTGTTTCCTGATATGTTCCATGGGGTGTTCGGACAATCGATTTTAAAAAAAGCGGCGGAACAGCAGGCTGCCCGGTACAATATTGTCAACTTTCGAGAGTTTGCTGATAATAAGCACCAGACGGTGGATGATTACCCTTATGGTGGAGGAGCAGGAATGGTCTTGAAGCCGCAACCGATCTTTGATGCGGTTAAGAGTTGTCAAGAACATGCCAAAACGACGAAGCCACCACGTGTGGTGTTACTCTGTCCACAAGGTGAGCGTTATAACCAGAAGAAGGCGGAGGAGCTATCAAAGGAAGAGCATCTAATCTTTGTGTGCGGTCATTACGAGGGATATGACGAGCGAATTAGGCAGCATGTGGTGACAGATGAGATCTCGATTGGTGATTTCGTGTTAACGGGTGGAGAGCTCGGTGCCATGGTCATTATCGATAGTGTGGTTCGTCTGCTTCCGAACGTACTAGGAAAAGAAGAGTCTCATTTACAAGATTCTTTTAGCACAGGTTTATTAGAGCATCCTCATTATACACGACCATCCGATTTTCGCGGGTTAAAGGTACCAGAAGTATTAACGTCAGGAAATCACCGTTTAATAGATGAATGGAGAGAGAAAGAGTCTCTTAAGCGTACCTATGAAAGGCGCCCAGATTTATTAGACACCTATGAATTGACAGAGAAGCAAAAGAAATGGTTACTAGAATTTCAAAATCAAAAGAAATAGTATTGATGTTCATTGATATATATGATATGATATTTTTTGTGACTGTGACTAGAGTCTCAGTCTTATAACGATGTTCCGCTGCAATCAGTAAGTGCTTCAGTTATGCATGAGCGTCTGTTGGAAGGAGTTGAAAACGATGCAAAAATTAATCGAAGAAATCACAAAAGAACAACTTCGCTCTGATCTACCTACTTTCCGTCCTGGTGATACTGTACGTGTACACGTTAAAGTTATCGAGGGTACGCGTGAGCGTGTTCAGGTGTATGAAGGTGTTGTGATTAAGCGTCGTGGTGGTGGAATTAGCGAAACTTTCACAGTACGTAAAGTTTCTTATGGTGTAGGCGTTGAGCGTACATTCCCAGTACACACACCAAAAATTGCGAAGCTTGAAGTGATCCGTCGCGGTAAAGTACGCCGTGCGAAACTTTACTACCTACGTAACCTACGTGGTAAAAAAGCTCGTATCAAAGAAATCCGATAAAAAAGAAAAGCAACTGTTTCATGATAAATGGACGATTGCTGGACAAATGCGAAAGGAGCTTGTCATACAAGCTCCTTTTTCGTAGTCTATCTAAGTGTTATTACGTGTATAATAAATACCGATACTGTAAAATAAAAGCTGTACGGCGATAATTAGACGACAAGAACAGTGATTGGTGGGATGTGTTATGGCAAAGAGTAAAAATGAACTATGGGAATGGACAAAGGCACTAATCATTGCAGTGTTATTAGCAGCAATTATTCGATATTTCTTATTTGCACCGATAGTAGTGGATGGGTTATCAATGATGCCGACATTACAAGACCAAGACCGTATGATCGTTAATAAATTTAGCTATCAAATTGGGGAACCAGAACGCTTTGATATTATCGTGTTCCATGCCCCTGAAAATAAAGACTACATAAAAAGAGTGATTGGTTTACCAGGAGATAAAATTGAATACAAGGATGATACACTCTATGTAAATGGGAAAGCTTATGAGGAGCCGTACCTTGATGAATTTAAAGAGCAAGTAGTAGATGGTCCTTTAACTGAGCCATTTACATTAGAAGAAATTATCGGTCAAGAAACCGTTCCTGATGGACATCTATTTGTGATGGGAGATAATCGACGATTCAGTAAGGATAGTCGTCATATTGGAACCGTCCCAATGGAGAAGGTACTAGGAAATACGAGCGTGATTTACTGGCCGATTGAAGACGTGAAAATAGTGAAATAGAAGGAGGGGTGCACCCATGACGATTCAGTGGTTTCCGGGGCATATGGCGAAAGCACGCAGGCAGGTCACGGAAAAGCTAAAACTTGTTGACATCATATTCGAATTAGTGGATGCAAGAATACCGTATTCTTCTAGAAATCCGATGATAGATGAAATTATTCAGCACAAGCCAAGGTTAGTGCTGCTAAATAAGGCGGATATGGCAGATCCAAGGATTACGAAGGAATGGATTCAATTTTTTGGAGAAAAAGGCATCAAGGCACTTGCGATTAATTCTCAAGCAGGTGTGGGAATGAAAGAAATTGTCTCCGCATCCGAATTAATCTTAAAAGAAAAATTCGACCGTATGAAAGCAAAAGGAGTTGTAAGGCCGCGCGCCATTCGAGCGATGATCGTTGGAATCCCGAATGCGGGGAAATCGACGCTTATTAATCGACTAGCGAAAAAGAATATCGCAAAGACGGGCAATACACCTGGTGTGACGAAAGCTCAACAGTGGATCAAAGTAGGCAAGGAGTTAGAGCTATTAGATACACCGGGAATATTATGGCCGAAATTTGAGGATCAAGAAGTAGGCTCTAAGCTTGCATTAACAGGGGCAATTAAAGATGCCATTCTTAACTTACAAGATATTTGTGTTTATGCTCTTCGCTTTTTAGAGCGAGAATATCCTGAACGCTTAAAGGAACGCTTTCAGCTTGAATATATCCCAGAGGATATTGTAGAGTTCTTTGATGAAATCGGTAAGCGTAGAGGCTGTCTAATGGGCGGTGGTGAGGTTGATTATGACAAAGTAGCTGAATTAGTTATCCGAGAGTTCCGCTCTGAGCTATTTGGTCCTATGACGCTAGAAAGACCATCTGACCTTGTTACAAGTGATATAGAAGAGTAAATGGGAAGCCTTCTTTTCGAAGAAGGCTTTATTTTTTTGGTAATATGCCGATATACAAGATATAAGTAGTGAAGGGACGTACTTGTTTTGAGCAGATTAACGATTGATGAAATTCAAATAAAGTTAGAAACCGTTGAGGATGAAAAAGACCCTTTTCTTATCGATATTCAAAAAGATAGTAGAAAAGGCGTACAGCATTTAGTAAAAAAGTGGATGCAAAAAAAAGAGTTGCTCGAAAAGGCTAGGCTTAAGCTGATCGCAATGAGTGAATATGAGAGATTATATAAAAGCCAAGGTTTTACTTATATAGCAGGAATCGATGAGGTTGGAAGAGGCCCGCTCGCAGGTCCAGTCGTTGCTGCGGCAGTTATTTTACCAGACGATTTTCAGGTTTTGGGAATTGATGATTCAAAAAAATTGACGGAAACCAAGCGTGAGGAGCTTTATGATTTAATACGTACAGCTGCTGTCTCTATAGGTGTGGGAATTATTGAAGCCAAGGAAATTGATGAAATCAATATTTATGAGGCAACTAAAAAGGCGATGTATGCGGCCTTAAACGACTTACATATCAGTCCTGATTTTCTATTAGTGGATGCCATGAAGCTAACGGCGCCAGTCCCAACAGAAGCCATTATTAAAGGGGATAGCAAAAGCATTTCTATCGCAGCTGCTAGCATCATCGCAAAAGTCACGAGAGACCGGATGATGAAAGAGATCGCCCTAAGTTATCCAGAATACCGATTTGAACAAAATATGGGGTATGGCACTAAGGAGCATATTGAAGCGTTACAACTTTACGGGGCCACTCCGCATCACAGAAGATCATTCGCACCTGTTAAAGAGTTAAACACTCGATAAACTTGAGAGGAGGGAACTCACTTGATACAAGCTAATCTTGTTCAAACAATGATTAATCGCCCAGAATCTATAGAGGGAAACAAACAAAATTTTCGGGCTGGACAAGTATTTCAAGGAAAGGTATTGAAGCTTTTTCCTAATCAAACTGCAGAAGTGCAAGTGGGTTCTCAAAAGGTAATCGCCCAGTTAGAAATCCCACTTTCAGCAGGGGAACGATATTGGTTTCAAGTACAACAAGGAGAAGGACAAGTTCATCTAAAGGTACTAACGGAAGGAAAAGGGACAGGGAATGCCAACTTAGAAGGGCTATTAAAGCAGTTCTCCATCCCTGAAACAAAAACGAGTATCGCGATATTACGTTTTTTTCTTAGTGAACAGCTCCCAATCACAAAAGAATCCATTTCTATGGCAACGAGCCTACTTCAAGGGAAAACGATGACGAAGGAGGACTTGGAGGCAATTAAGCAGTTGATCAGTCGGGAACTACCTTTAACAAAGGCGACGTTTGATGCGGTGCGATCAACGATAAAAAGTCCTTCGTTTCATGCTGTCATAACTTCCCTCAAGAATGAGCTAGACGCTCTAGATATCCTGCCACAAACAGGGACACGTTTAAAAGAGGCGATAGAGCCGTATATTCAAACAGGGGAAGAAAAGCTTTCTGCTCAAGTGCTACAGGAGATTGTTAGAGGTTGGACGCAGGCCAAGGACCCGTTCGCATCACAACAGTCATTGAAAGCATTGCAGCAAACGGGTTTCCTACCTATTGAGGATGAACAAAACATCTTGCAACAAGCCGCTAAAAGGCTAATTGGGCTTTCAGAAGGAAAACCACAGGTTCAGCTACCAGGAATAGATTCAACGGCAAAACAAGTTTCGGCACTGATAGCAGCAGGAAATACAGAAGATGTATCGACAGTATTGAAAAACTGGATCGGTGGGATCATGAAGGATTCTCATGTAAGCAATCAAACGATAAAGCAATTGTTCAACTTATTATCACCAAACGTGGATTCGGCCACATTTGACGAAGCGGTTTCCTCCCTAGTGAGTAAGGACGGAATAGACGCTAATAAAGCTCTTAATAAAGAAGTGATACTAGAGCTGCAAGCGGTACTTTCACAGGTAGACAGAGAGCCAGTAGAAGAGTTTAAATCATTGTTAAAATCAGGTATACAAACGTTAGGACTTTCTCATGAATCTGAGTCATTTGATATGATAAAAGGAAAAGTGTCAGATGAAGGTGCAAGAGTGGAGAATGTGAAATCGTTATTGATTCAATTACTGAATGAAGATATTCCGGCCAAGGTAAAGGATTCAGCAGAAGCTTTACTGAACCGATTAACAGGGATACAACTCATGTCATCGGATACAACTCCAGTCCAGCAAATTGTCATGCAGATTCCGCTTGTTTTAATGAATAAGCAAACCGATCTTACCATTCAGTGGAATGGTAGAAAGGACGCCAATGGAAAAATTGACCCAAGCTATTGTCGTGTCCTTTTTTACTTAGATTTAGAGCATATTAATGAAACGATCATCGATATGCAAATTCAGAATCGAATCATGAAAATTACGATTATCAATGATCATGAAAATATTAAACACCTTTCCTCCCCCTATATAGCTAGTCTAAAAGATAGCTTACAAAAGCTAGATTACCAGCTTTCAAATGTTAGCTTTCAAACCCAGGCTGATAGAGCTGTTGTCAAAACGAAAAAAGCAACCATTTCTAGTCCATTGACCTCATCTTATAGTGGAGTGGATATAAAAATATGATAAATGAAAAGCATAAAAGAAAAGAAGCGGTTGCCTTAAGTTATGAAGCAACAAAAAATGACGCTCCAAAGGTAATTGCGAAAGGAAAAGGAATAGTCGCTGATAATATTCTAGAGAAGGCAAAGGAGAATAATATTCCAATTCAAGAAGACCCAACGCTAATTGAGTTACTAAGTAAATTAAATATAAATGACAGCATACCAGAAGAGCTGTATCAAGCAGTGGCTGAAGTGTTTGCATTTGTTTATCGCACAGATAAAGAAGTAGGAAAAAGTAAATCTTAAATTCTACTTCTTTTATTTTTTTATTTCTGAATAATTTAATATTTTGTGTGAAATAGTAGACAAGGTATGTGTTGTTATATAAAATGAAAGCGCAGTCTTGTTTTTTTAGATATAAAATGATCAAAGGGAAAAATGAATGCAGGCAGGATTGCAGGAATAAGTGTAGAATATCTTTATTGCTGCAATAGCCAAAAGCAAGATTAGAAGGAGGATGGGAAATGAATATCCATGAGTACCAAGGGAAAGAAATCCTCAGAAAATACGGGGTTGCTGTTCCAAATGGGAAGGTAGCATTTACAGTTGAAGAAGCGGTGGAAGCTGCAAAGGAACTTGGAACACAAGTTTGTGTAGTAAAAGCCCAAATCCATGCAGGTGGACGTGGAAAAGCAGGTGGGGTTAAGGTTGCCAAAAACTTGGATGAAGTCCGTACATATGCGAGCGAAATTCTCGGAAAAACACTCATCACTCACCAAACTGGTCCTGAAGGGAAAGAAGTAAAGCGCCTTTTAATTGAAGAAGGCTGTGACATTAAGAAAGAGTACTATATTGGTTTAGTACTAGATCGCGCGACTTCACGTGTTGTATTAATGGCTTCAGAAGAAGGTGGTACAGAAATCGAGGAGGTAGCAGAAAAAACTCCTGAGAAAATCTTCAAAGAAGTGATTGACCCAGTTGTTGGTTTAACAGGCTACCAAGCTCGTCGTATTGCATTTAATATTAATATTCCAAAAGAATTAGTAAATAAAGCAGTTAAGTTTATGATGGGCTTATACCAAGCATTTGTTGAAAAAGATTGCTCAATCGCTGAAATTAACCCGCTTGTTGTAACAGGTGATGGAAATGTAATGGCGTTAGACGCAAAGCTAAACTTTGATTCAAATGCATTATTCCGTCAAAAAGACGTGTTAGAGTATCGTGACCTTGACGAGGAAGATGCAAAGGAAATTGAGGCATCGAAATTCGACCTAAGCTATATTTCTTTAGATGGAAATATTGGCTGCATGGTTAATGGTGCTGGTCTTGCTATGGCTACAATGGACATCGTAAAGCATTACGGTGGAGATCCTGCAAACTTCCTTGATGTTGGGGGCGGAGCAACAGCTGAAAAGGTAACTGAAGCATTCAAAATCATCCTTTCTGATAAAAATGTAAAAGGTATTTTTGTAAATATCTTTGGCGGAATTATGAAGTGTGACGTTATTGCTACTGGTGTTGTAGAAGCTGCTAAGCAGGTTGGTCTAAACGTACCTTTAGTTGTTCGTTTGGAAGGAACTAATGTTGAGCTTGGTAAGAAGATTCTTGCTGAATCAGATATCAACATTATTGCTGCTGAATCTATGGCTGACGGCGCACAAAAAATCGTTTCATTAGTATAAGGAAGGGGAATTAATGTGAGCGTATTTATTAATAAAGATACTAAAGTGATAGTTCAAGGGATTACTGGTTCGACAGCCCTTTTCCATACAAAACAAATGCTGGAATACGGTACGCAAATTGTTGCTGGTGTAACACCAGGTAAAGGTGGTACAGAGGTAGAGGGTGTGCCCGTATTTAACACGGTTGCAGATGCTGTAAAGGCTACTGGAGCAAATGCTTCCGTTATTTACGTGCCTGCTCCATTTGCTGCTGATGCCATTCTAGAAGCAGTTGATGCAGAGCTTGACTTAGCGATTTGTATCACCGAGCATATTCCAGTATTAGATATGGTGAAGGTAAAACGCTACATGGAAGGGAAAAAGACTCGCTTAGTGGGTCCTAACTGCCCAGGTGTTATTACTCCTGATGAGTGTAAGATTGGTATTATGCCAGGATATATTCATACAAAGGGCCATGTTGGTGTTGTATCACGTTCTGGAACCCTTACGTACGAAGCGGTTCATCAATTATCACAAGAGGGTGTTGGCCAATCTACAGCAGTTGGTATTGGTGGGGATCCCGTTAACGGAACAAACTTTATCGATGTGTTAAAAGCATTTAATGAAGACCCAGAAACGTATGCCGTAATTATGATCGGTGAAATTGGTGGAACTGCTGAAGAAGAAGCAGCGGAGTGGGTAAAAGCAAACATGACTAAGCCGGTAGTTGGTTTCATAGGTGGTCGTACTGCACCTCCTGGAAAGCGTATGGGCCATGCTGGTGCGATTATTTCAGGTGGAAAAGGGACAGCTGATGAAAAGATTCGTGTGATGAATGAATGCGGAATCCAAGTCGCTGATACACCTTCGGTTATGGGAGAAACATTAATTAAAGTACTAAAAGAAAAAGGTCTCTACGATCAATGTAAAACTCACTAAAAATTCAAATAGTCCCTCTTTTTAGAGGGACTATTTGTGATATTATTAAAATACTATTCCTAAAGGAGGTTATCTAATTTGGAATCTTTTTCATTACGCTTGTGCCATTTGCTTCATTGTCGTGGCATAGGATGGAAAATGGTTTACCACATTTTAAAGCGAGATCCCGAGCTGAAAGATCTATATTCCCCAACTTTCCTCTATCAAGTCCATGAACTTCCATCTTCTATCATTCAACCCTTATTTGAAGATCTTCATTCGCCAGTTTTACTGGAACAAATCCGCCATTATCAACAAAATGATATTGAGATTATTACTTACTTTGATACAGCATATCCTGAATTATTAAAGGAAACGTATCAGCCTCCATGGGTATTGTACGCAAAGGGAGATATCTCCCTGCTTGGGAAGCAAACCAAGCTTGCCGTCGTCGGTTCTAGACAGGCGACAGAGTATGGGAAAAGAGCGATTGATCGGTTGTTTCCACCTCTGATTGAAAAGGGAATTATTATCGTAAGCGGGTTAGCCTTAGGTGTTGATACGCTTGCTCATGAAGCAGCCATTCGGTTAGGAGGGAAAACGATAGCGGTCATTGCCGGTGGTATCTATCATATATATCCACAAACGAATCAGAAGCTTGCTCTTAGTATTATGAAAAACCATCTAATGATCTCCGAGTATCCCCCTAATACGACTCCTTCACGGTGGCAATTTCCAATGAGAAATAGAATTATTAGTGGCGTTTCAAAAGGCACATTTATAATAGAAGCAAAAAGAAAAAGCGGCTCGTTAATCACCGCAAATTTTGCCGTTCATGAAGGTCGAGAGGTGTTTGCCCTGCCAGGAAATATTTTTAGTCAGCATTCGACAGGAACAAATGACCTTATTCAGCAAGGAGCAAAGCTTGTTAGAAGTCATGAAGACATACTAAATGAATTATTTTATGCATAATGTTTGTAATTCGGCTGAACATCACATATGATGACAAAAAGGTATGGAAAAGGATAATGTCATCGATTTACCATACTTTTTCACCAATTTTTTATATATTTTTATGAAAAAGGTTGAAATATCGCTCAAACTGTTATACATTTTGCAACAGAAGTTCGAAAATAAAAAACAAATTTTAATTTTAGCAGGCTGAAACCGTTTACGATATATTTGACAAGTTTCAATAAAAAGTTTAATAATAATGAATATTTACAATAAACATTCAATAAGTAAATTTTTATATAATCCCTCTTGAGGAGGACAATAGATGTCGGAGTTTTTAGTAATCGTTGAGTCACCAGCAAAGGCGAAGACGATCGAAAGATACTTAGGAAAAAAATATAAAGTTAAGGCGTCGATGGGGCATGTTCGCGATCTTCCCAAAAGTCAGATGGGAGTGGACGTTGAACATGAGTTCGAACCAAAGTATATTACTATACGTGGAAAAGGCCCTGTTCTAAAGGAATTAAAAACAGCTGCAAAAAAAGCAAAGAAAATATATCTAGCGGCTGACCCGGATCGTGAAGGGGAAGCGATCGCTTGGCATTTAGCTCATACGCTAGATGTGGATATCCATTCAGATTGCCGTGTAGTTTTTAATGAAATTACGAAGGATGCGATTAAAGAGTCTTTTAAGCATCCAAGACCAATTAACATGGATTTAGTAGATGCCCAGCAAGCACGTAGAATTTTAGACCGTTTGGTTGGCTACAATATTAGTCCGTTGTTTTGGAAAAAGGTGAAAAAAGGGCTTAGCGCAGGTCGAGTTCAATCGGTAGCTGTACGTTTAATTATTGACCGAGAAAACGAAATTAAAGAGTTTATCCCTGAAGAATACTGGACGATTGAAGGCGAATTTTTAAAGGGGACAACAGGTTTTGAAGCCGATTTCTATGGTATAGAAAATCAGCGAATGGAGCTAAAATCAGAAGAAGAGGTAAAGGCGATTTTAGCAAAAATGAAAGGGAATAAGTTCGAAGTAACCTCTGTGACCAAAAAAGAACGTAAAAGAAATCCAGCGGTTCCTTTTACAACTTCTTCTCTTCAGCAAGAGGCTGCTAGAAAATTAAACTTCCGAGCAAAAAAGACGATGATGCTAGCCCAACAGCTGTATGAAGGGATCAATTTAGGAAAAGAAGGCACCGTCGGGTTAATTACATACATGAGAACAGATTCAACTAGAATTTCTGAGGTAGCACAAGCAGAAGCAAGTCAGTATATTGAGTCAACTTACGGCGCCAACTTTTTACCTGAGGAAAAGCGTAAAGAAAAAAAAGGTGCAAACACCCAAGATGCTCATGAAGCGATTAGACCAACAAGTACGCTACGTGATCCTGCTAGTATGAAAGAATTCTTGTCACGGGATCAATTGAGGCTTTATAAGTTAATTTGGGAGCGTTTCGTAGCTAGCCAAATGGCACCAGCAGTCATGGATACGATGAGTGTGGATTTGAAAAATGGAGAGGTAATCTTTAGAGCAACTGGATCTAAGGTTAAGTTTCCAGGTTTTATGAAGGTGTACGTCGAAGGGACAGATGATCAAACAGAGGACAAGAACAAAATGCTTCCTGATCTAAAGGAAGGCGATACGGTCCTTAAAAAGGACATCGAACCGAAACAACACTTTACCCAACCGCCACCAAGATATACGGAAGCTAGATTAGTTAAGACATTGGAGGAACTTGGGATTGGTCGACCATCGACATTTGCTCCAACACTAGATACCATTCAAAAACGAGGATATGTTACTCTTGATAATAAACGATTCATTCCAACCGAACTTGGAGAGATCGTGCATGAACTCATGGTAGAATTCTTCCCAGATATTTTAGATGTCGAGTTTACCGCAAAAATGGAACAAGACTTAGATAATGTTGAAGAAGGAAAAACAAAATGGGTACGAATCATCGATGAATTTTATCGAGGGTTTGAGAAGCATTTAGAAAAGGCCGAAAAAGAAATGGAGCAGGTAGAAATTAAAGATGAGCCTGCTGGTGAGGATTGTGAGCAGTGCGGAAATGAGATGGTCTATAAAATGGGCCGCTATGGAAAGTTCATGGCATGCAGCAATTTCCCGGATTGCCGTAACACAAAAGCAATCGTAAAGGATATCGGTGTAAAATGCCCAAATTGTAAGACTGGAAATATAATAGAAAGAAAAAGTAAAAAGCGTCGAATCTTCTATGGATGTGATACATTCCCAGAATGTGATTTTATCTCATGGGATAAACCACTGCCTAGAAATTGCCCGAAATGTGAATCACTATTGATTGAGAAGAAGCTTAAAAAAGGTGTCCAGGTTCAATGCATTAGTTGTGACTACAAGGAAGAGCCACAAAGCTAAGGGTGAGCACTATGCTCACTCTTTTTATTGCGCTTGGCAGTGACTACGAAAATGCCTGAAACTTTTAAGTTTTTCATCCGTAGTGTAAAATGCAGAAGGAATATGGAGAAGCTAATACCAAAAAAGATACATACGAGCTATTGGAGGTTCATAAAATGATAGATGCAACAGTGAATGTTATAGGAGCAGGCTTAGCTGGAAGTGAAGCAGCTTGGCAACTTGCAAAAAGAGGAATAAAGGTTCGCTTGTACGAAATGAGACCAGTGAAGCAAACTCCAGCACACCATACAGATAAATTTGCTGAGTTAGTTTGTAGTAACTCCCTTCGTGCTAATAATTTAACAAATGCAGTTGGAGTCCTGAAGGAAGAAATGCGAAAGTTAGACTCTGTTATTATCGCTTCTGCGGATGCTTGTGCAGTTCCAGCAGGAGGAGCGCTTGCCGTGGATCGTCATGAATTTGCTGCACATGTAACAGATCAAGTGAAAAATCATCCCAATGTAACTGTCATCAATGAGGAAATAACAGAAATCCCAGAGGGACCTACTGTCATAGCGACTGGACCTTTAACAAGTCCTGGGCTTTCAGCCAAGCTTCAAGAATTAACGGGTGAGGAATATTTATACTTCTATGACGCTGCAGCACCTATCATTGAAAAAGATAGCATTGATATGGATAAGGTGTATTTAAAATCCCGTTACGATAAAGGGGAGGCAGCGTATCTAAACTGTCCTATGACTGAAGAGGAGTTTGATCGTTTTTACGAAGCCCTTGTTTCAGCAGAAACGGTTCCTTTGAAAGAGTTTGAAAAGGAAATTTTCTTTGAAGGTTGTATGCCGATTGAGGTAATGGCGAATCGAGGGAAGAAAACGATGCTATTTGGTCCGATGAAGCCAGTTGGTCTTGAGGATCCAAAAACAGGTAAGCGTCCGTTTGCTGTTGTTCAGCTTAGACAGGATGATGCGGCAGGAACACTCTACAATATTGTTGGATTTCAGACACATTTGAAGTGGGGACCACAAAAGGAAGTTCTTCAATTAATTCCTGGTTTAGAAAATGCTGAAATCGTAAGGTATGGTGTTATGCACAGAAATACATTCATTAATTCACCTAAAGTACTAGAGCCTACGTATCAATTCAAAAATCGTAAGGATCTATTCTTTGCTGGTCAAATGACAGGAGTAGAGGGCTATGTTGAGTCTGCAGCAAGTGGATTAGTTGCTGGACTTAATGCAGCCAGACTTGTTCAAGGCGAAGAGCTTGTTGTGTTCCCTGGAGAAACAGCAATCGGAAGTATGGCAAGATACATTACGAGTGCAAGCGCAAAGAATTTTCAGCCGATGAATGCGAACTTTGGTTTATTCCCGGAGTTACCGACTAAAATCAGAGGGAAAAAAGAAAGAGCAGAGCAACATGCAAATCGAGCTTTAGAAACAATTCAGAACTTTGTGAAAAATTTGTAAATTACTTGCAAGGGTATGTGAAGTGTGATACGATTTAGGAGCCTTTGTGAGGTGACGAATATTGTCAGAAGATGTGAACGTTTCAGCAAAGTTATTTTTTGAATATTTACAAATAGAAAGAAATTATTCACAATATACAATTGAGCATTATCAAGTTGATGTTAGGGATTTTACTCTTTTTATGAAGGAGCAATCGTTAGCAGATTATGCTGACGTCGAGTACTCCGATGTCAGGCTGTATTTAACGAAGCTTTTTGAAAAGAATTTGTCTAGAAAATCTGTTGCGAGAAAAATATCTAGTATGAGAAGCTTTTACCGGTTTTTATTAAGAGATAATCTTGTACAGAATAATCCTTTTGCACAAGTGATTATGCCGAAGCAAGAAAAAAGATTGCCTGATTTTTTTTATGAAGAGGAACTTAAAGCTTTATTTTCGAGTTGTGAGGCTAATACTCCTATTGGGCAGAGGGATCTTGCTTTGCTAGAAATTTTATATGCTACAGGAATGCGCGTTAGTGAATGTTGTCAGCTTCGTTTAAAAGATATTGATTTATACATTGGAACGGTACTTGTTCATGGGAAGGGCCAAAAGGATCGATATATTCCATTTGGTAGCTTTGCTCAAGAAGCAATTGATACATATATCAACAATGGCAGAAAAGCACTTCTTGGAGAAAAGCATTCACATGATTCCTTGTTTGTTAACTTTCGTGGAGAACCACTTACAACAAATGGAGTTAGACATATTCTCGATCGAATGATAAAAAAATCATCTTTAAACGGGTCCATCCATCCGCATAAACTAAGGCATTCCTTTGCGACACATCTCCTTAATAACGGAGCAGATATGAGGAGTGTACAAGAGCTTTTAGGGCATTCGTTTTTGTCTTCTACACAAATTTATTCACATGTTACAAATGATTACTTGCGAAAAACATATATGGCCCACCACCCCCGGGCTTAAGCTTTAGGAGGAATAATATGACGCAATTTCATGCAACAACTATTTTTGCTGTTCGTCATAATGGTCAATGTGCCATGTCTGGAGATGGTCAAGTAACCTTTGGCAATGCTGTTGTGATGAAGCACACAGCTCGTAAGGTTAGAAAGTTATTTAACGGCAGAGTTTTAGCAGGATTTGCCGGCTCTGTTGCGGACGCCTTTACCCTTTTTGAAATGTTTGAAGGTAAGTTAGAGGAGTATAATGGCAATCTGCAACGAGCATCTGTTGAACTTGCGAAACAGTGGCGAAGCGATAAAGTTCTTCGGCGTCTTGAAGCAATGCTAATTGTTATGAACGACACGGATATGCTATTGGTTTCTGGTACGGGGGAAATCATTGAACCAGATGATGGAATCCTTGCGATTGGATCAGGTGGGAATTATGCACTATCTGCGGGAAGAGCATTAAAGAAGTATTCTGGAGAGCATCTAACGGCAAAGGAAATCGCAAAGGCTTCTCTTGAAATTGCCGCTGAAATTTGCGTATATACAAATCACAATATTATCGTTGAAGAGCTTTAGGAGGGATCGAATGGTCACTAAAGGGACAAATCTAACCCCACGTCAGATTGTTGAACGATTGGATCAGTATATCATTGGGCAGAAGGATGCAAAGAAAGCAGTAGCGGTTGCGCTGAGAAATCGTTATCGACGTAGTTTGCTTGACGAAGGTTTAAGGGATGAAATCAATCCTAAGAATATATTAATGATTGGACCAACGGGTGTCGGAAAGACAGAAATCGCTAGACGAATGGCAAAGCTTGTATCAGCTCCGTTTGTAAAAGTAGAAGCTACGAAGTTTACGGAAGTGGGCTACGTGGGTCGTGATGTTGAATCAATGGTAAGAGATCTCGTTGAAACAGCAGTTAGGCTTGTAAAAGAAGAAAAAATGCAAAAAGTGAAAGAGCGAGCAGAGGACAATGCAAATAAACGACTAGTTGATTTGTTAGTACCTTCTGCGAAAAAAGCAACAGGCTATAAAAATCCTTTAGAAATGCTATTCGGTGGAGGCGGTACACAGGAACAAGAACCAACACCTACTGAAGACATGAATATCGTTGAAAAAAGGAAGGTTGTTGCCGAAAAGCTTTCTAAGGGAGAGCTTGAAAATGAAATGGTTTCTGTTGAAGTGGAAGAACAGCAACCATCCATGTTTGATATGCTTCAAGGTTCAGGTATGGAGCAAATGGGGATGAATATGCAGGATGCCTTAAGTGGCTTAATGCCGAAAAAACGAAAAAAACGGAAGCTTTCGGTTCGAGATGCTAGAAAGGTGTTAACGAATGAGGAAGCCTCGAAGCTGATTGATATGGATGAAGTCACATCAGAAGCTGTGTTCCGTGCTGAGCAAACAGGAATCATCTTCATTGATGAAATTGATAAAATTGCTAGTAAAAACGGAAGCGGATCATCTGCGGATGTATCTCGAGAGGGAGTACAAAGAGATATTCTTCCGGTTGTTGAAGGTTCAACTGTCGTTACAAAGTATGGATCAGTGAAGACAGACCATATTCTGTTTATGGCTGCAGGTGCCTTCCATATCGCCAAGCCGTCTGATTTAATACCGGAGCTTCAAGGACGTTTTCCAATTAGAGTAGAACTAACAAAGCTAACGGTAGACGATTTTTATAAAATACTAATCGAACCTGACAATGCACTAATTAAGCAATATCAAGCATTGTTAGTGACTGAAGGTATAGAAATTGAATTTTCTGACGATGCTATTCGTAAGATTGCAGAAGTTGCTTATGATGTAAATCAAAATACGGATAACATTGGAGCAAGAAGATTGCATACCATCTTAGAAAAGCTTCTAGAGGACTTGTCCTTCGAAGCACCAGATATCACAATGGAAAAAATCACAATCACACCACAATACGTAGAAGAAAAGCTCGGACCCATTTCGCGTAATAAAGATTTAAGTCAATTTATTTTGTAATTCATGGGTTTGATTCCCTCGCGATGGGGGAATCAAACGTATATTACGTTACACACAACAGTTCAATACATATGCAGAATTCATAGTAAGTGCTACTGCAATGGTTTTAGCTAATTAGGAGGAAGAACAAATGGATTTACTGTCAAAAACAAGAAAGATTAATGCCTTACTTCAAAAGGCAGCAGGAAAACCGGTTAACTTTAAGGAAATGTCAGAAACACTAAGTGAAGTCATTGAAGCAAATATTTTTATCGTAAGTCGCCGTGGGAAATTATTAGGCTTTGCGGTAAACCAACAAATTGAAAACGAGCGTATTAAGAAAATGCTTGAAGATCGTCAATTCCCTGAAGAGTACACGAACAACCTATTTAACATTAACGAAACCTCGCCTAACCTAGATGTAGATAGCGAGTACACAGCTTTCCCGGTGGAAAACAAAGACCTATTTAAAAACGGTTTAACGACGATCGTTCCTATCATCGGCGGAGGAGAGAGACTAGGAACATTAATCCTAGCTAGAACGCAAGAGCAATTCCATGATGATGACCTAATTCTTGCAGAGTATGGATCTACAGTAGTAGGGATGGAGATTCTAAGAGAAAAAGCAGAAGAAATTGAAGAAGAAGCAAGAAGCAAGGCAGTTGTACAAATGGCAATTAGCTCGTTATCTTATAGTGAGCTAGAAGCAATCGAGCATATTTTTGAAGAGCTTAGTGGAAAAGAAGGGTTATTAGTTGCTTCGAAAATTGCTGATCGTGTAGGAATTACAAGATCTGTGATTGTAAATGCACTTAGAAAACTAGAAAGTGCTGGTGTTATTGAATCACGTTCGTTAGGTATGAAAGGAACATATATTAAAGTACTAAACGACAAGTTTTTAGTTGAACTAAGTAAATTAAAATCAAACTAATGAAAAACTCCTTATTTCGATAAGAAATAAGGAGTTTTTTTATGGTACATTTCGACAAAATTCCACTTTAACTTTACAATAAAAATGTCTTCCCGTATGCTAAATACACAATTACAATATAAGACATTCTTACTAGTTCATTTTTCTTAGAAGACAAATGGATCGGATGAACTGAAAAAATGACAAAAAAATGTACATGATTGCAATCTTTTCAGTGTTTTGCTAGTAGGACGATTTGAGTAAAATAGGACTTATAGATTAAGTATTTCGCCCTTATTGAGATAGACATCCTATATGCGATTCATTAAAATTAGTAGTATGATTGTTTTGCAGAATCCGACGTAAAACTACAAGTTTCTGCACCAATCAACAAAATATATATATTTATATATGAGGTGGAGAACTTGAAGCTCTTTTCAAATACAATTAATACGCTTGAAAATGCGTTAAATTATTCTTCTACAAAACAAAAAGTGATAGCACAAAATATATCGAACGCTGATACTCCTGGGTATAAGGCTAAAAACGTTAGTTTTAAGTCAGAACTTAATGATGCGATGTCGACTGTTACAGGGAAACAAACGAACAGCAAGCATATTGCCATCCAAAGCTCTGGACGAGCGGGAGTAACAATAACTACTGATCGTACCACATCATACAACCATACGGGAAACAATGTTGATATTGATAAAGAAATGTCAGACCTTGCAACTAATCAAATTTATTATAATGCCATGATCGAACGAATTAGCGGAAAGTTTAACTCGCTAGAAACAGTCATAAAAGGAGGAAGATAATACATGTCGATATTCCATAGTATCAATACTTCTGCTTCTGCTTTAACAGCACAAAGATTGCGCATGGATGTTATCTCTTCCAATATGGCTAATGTTGACACAGCGGGTTATAGAAGGAAATCAGTCGTGCTTCAACCGAAGGAGGGAAACTTCTCTTCGTTTATGAGTCAGGCTATGTCAAAACAAACGACAGGTGCTGGAAACGGTGTGAAGGTCTCAAAAATTGTTGAGGACACAGAAACACCTTTTAAACTTGTGTATGACCCTGAACATCCTGATGCGGATGAGAATGGCTATGTAGAACTACCAAATGTCGATCCACTCCGTGAAATGGTGGATTTGATTAGCGCTACTAGATCATATGAAGCAAACGTGACTGTATTGAATGCATCTAAAGGAATGCTTATGAAAGCATTAGAGATCGGTAAATAAAAGGAGAATAAATCATGACTATATCTATTCCGTCTGTATCTAAAGTTTTTCAATCAAATGCAGCAGTTTCTGCTCCATCTACTACACCATACGAAGCACAAAAGAGTTTTGCGTCCGTATTAAAGGATTCAATTGAAAAAGTTAATCAAGCGCAAAATCAATCGGATGTAATGACAGAAAAATTGGCAAGAGGCGAAAATGTAGATCTTCACCAAGTGATGATTGCAAGTCAAAAAGCAAGCATCACCATGTCAGCAACGATTGAAGTGCGAAATAAAGTAATTGAAGCATATCAAGAAGTAATGAGAATGCAAGTTTAATAGCTTTTGTGTTGGAAAGGTGCTAAAGGCACCTTTTGGCATGACACACTGAACCGGAGGAACGTGATGAACCAATTGCAGAAACAATTACATGCAATAAAAGAATATTGGACAAGTCGTTCTAAAAAGCAAAAAATGTTCTTTGTGGGCGGTTTAGTGTCTTTAGTGACACTGATTTCATTAGTAACGTTTTTTGCAACTAGAACGACTTTAGAACCTTTATATAGTAATCTGTCGCCAGCTGAAACAGGAGCTATTAAAGAAAGCTTGGATGCAAGAGGAATTGTATCTGAGATTGCTGATAATGGAACGACGATATTAGTTCCAAAAGAGAGCATTGATACGTTAAAGGTTGAGCTTGCGGCGGAAGGTATACCTAATTCAGGAAGCATTGATTATTCATTTTTTAGTCAAAATGCTGGAATTGGAATGACTGAGAATGAGTTTAATGTGATGAAGCTTGATGCGATGCAAACAGAGTTAGCGAATTTAATGAAGGGTATAGAAGGGATTAATGATGCGAAGGTTATGATTAATCTTCCAGAGAAAGGGATCTTTGTAACAGATGCATCAGAAGCGGCCAGTGCTTCTATTGTACTTAGTACGAAACCTGGTTATGAATTTGAGGAAAGCCAGATTAAAGCGTTGTACCATCTAGTTTCAAAGAGTGTTCCCAATCTCCCTACAGATAATATCGTCATTACGAACCAAAACTTTGAGTACTTTGACTTAAATAATGAAGAAAATTCATCAGGTTCAACTTTTGCTGCTCAAAATGATATCAAGAAACAGATTGAACGTGATGTTCAACGCCAAGTACAAAGCATGCTAGGTACCTTAATGGGACAAGACAAAGTAGCAGTAATCGTTACTGCTGATGTTGACTTTACACAGGAAAATCGTGAAGAAAATCTTGTGACTCCTGTAGATGAGGAGAACATGGAAGGTATTGCGGCAAGTGCTCAAAAAATTACAGAAACCTTTACTGGTGACGCAGCGGATGTTGGTGGTGAACCAGTTACTGAAGATGCAGCAGACTCTCTTGGTACAGGTTACCTAGAGGGAGCAACTGGAACAGGGGATTATGAAAGAATTGAAGAGACGATCAACTATGAAGTGAATAAAATCCGTAAAGAAATTGTTGAAAGTCCTTATAAAATTAGAGATTTAGGTATTCAAGTAATGGTAGAACCTCCAACTGCGGATGATCCTACTACATTACCTCAAGAACGTGTGGATGATATTACGCAAATGCTTGCTTCAATCGTTCGTACTTCTATTGATAAAACAACCGTTGATGGAGAACTAACGGATGAAGCAATTCAGGACAAAATTCTAGTGTCCGTTCAACCATTTAACGGAAAGGTAGAATTTGAAGATACTCAAACAGCATCTATTCCATGGTGGGTATACGCAATCGGTGGAGTCCTTCTAGCTACTATAATCGTGTTAATTATTCTGTTTATGCGTGCAAGAAAGAAGAAGGCAAAAGAGGAAGAAGATATGGCATTTGATAATTACACGCCTATTTCTATTCGTGACCTTGATGAAGACAAGGAAGAAACAGAAGGATCGTTGAGAAAGAAGCAACTAGAAAAAATGGCGAAAGAAAAACCAGAGGATTTCGCAAAACTATTGCGTTCATGGATTGCTGAAGACTAGGAGGAGTGAGTGAAGGTGGCAAAAAGAGATCAAAAGGAATTAACAGGTAAACAAAAAGCAGCCATTCTTCTCATTTCACTTGGGCCGGATGTGTCTGCATCAGTATATAAACACTTAAGTGAAGAAGAGATAGAAAAATTAACGTTAGAAATTTCTGGAGTAAAAAAAGTGGAATCTACCGCTAAAGAAGAGATTCTAGAGGAATTTCATAATATTGCTCTAGCACAGGACTATATTTCACAAGGTGGTATCGGATATGCAAAAACGGTTCTTGAAAAAGCGCTGGGGACTGAACAGGCAGCTGTTATCATTAACCGTTTAACTTCATCCCTCCAAGTTCGACCTTTTGACTTTGCTCGAAAAGCTGATCCTGGACAAATTTTTAATTTTATTCAAAATGAACATCCACAGACAATTGCACTTATTTTATCTTATTTGGATTCGGCCCAAGCAGGTCAAATTTTATCTGAGCTTCCTCAGGAAGTTCAAGCTGATATTGCAAGAAGAATTGCGGTAATGGATAGTACATCTCCTGAAATTATCAATGAAGTTGAGCAAATTTTAGAGCGGAAGCTGTCTGCATCTGTGACACAGGACTACACACAAACGGGCGGTATTGAGGCTGTTGTGGAAGTGTTAAATGGTGTCGATCGTGCAACCGAAAGAACGATTCTAGATGCACTTGAGATTCAAGACCCAGAGTTAGCGGAAGAAATTAAGAAAAGAATGTTTGTATTTGAAGATATTGTTACACTTGATAGCCGTGCGATTCAAAGGGTTATTCGTGACTGTGATAATGAAGATCTAAAGCTGTCTCTAAAAGTATCAAGCGACGAAGTCAAAGATATCGTGTTTGGAAATATGTCGAAACGTATGGTTGAAAGCTTTAAGGATGAAATGGAGTTTATGGGACCAGTTCGTCTACGTGATGTGGAAGAAGCACAGTCAAGAATTGTTGCCATCATTCGTCGTTTAGAGGAAGCAGGAGAAATTGTGGTTGCTCGTGGCGGAGGTGACGATATCATTGTCTAGGCTCATTAAATCAACGTGGGTACCACAAGAATTTTCCAACGAAAACAAAGTGATTTCGATTAAAGCAATCAAGAATTACACCGATGAAATAGAAGAAGAGTCATCTTTTGTAAGTTATCAAGAGAGAGAGAGAATTCTTGCGGCAGCGCAAAGTGAAGCGGACAGAATCGTTCAGGAAGCTAGGGAATATGCGGCTCAAATTAGAGAACAAATGGAGCAAGAGCAACAATCGTTTCAACTGGAGTTACAAGCAATGGCTGAACAAGCCCAAACTTCAGGCTTTATGCAAGGTCATGAAGAAGGAAAACGGCTTGGATATAATGAAGCGCAAGCCATCATAGAACAAGCGAAGGAAACGGTTACCTTATCAAAGCATGACTATGAGAAGAAGATTGATTCAAGTGAACGAACGATTCTGTCTCTTGCCCTTAAGGTCGCTGAAAAAATTATTGCTGATACACTAACAGGGGATTCGGAGCAGTTTTTACCGATAGTGAAAAAAGCATTAAAAGAAGCAAGAGAATATCGTGAAATTCAGCTTCATGTTCATCCATCACACTACGAATTTTTACTTGTCCAAAAGGAAGATTTAATTCGAATCTTTCCAAAGGAGACGGAATTATATATATTTCCTGATAGTGAGCTAACAGAACAAAGCTGTATTATTGAATCCGCAAATGGTCGTATTGATGCAAGTGTGGATCAACAGCTCGATGAAATCAAAAGAAAACTTTACGAACTATTGGAGAGTGAATAGAGTGCTAGCTGCCGATTTGTTGGGACAAATTGATCAGATGAAAACGTTTAAGCGCTATGGAAGAGTGAAGCGTGTCGTAGGTCTAATGATTGAATCGCAAGGACCAGAAAGCTCAATCGGTGATGTTTGTTACATTCATATCGGCAAAAACAACAGGAAAATTCAAGCTGAGGTTGTTGGTTTTAAGGATGAAAATATACTGCTTATGCCGTATACAAGCTTAAATGAAATTTCCCCGGGCTGTTTGGTAGAGGCAACATTGAAGCCATTAGAGGTGAAGATAGGTCCAGCTTTAATTGGTAGCGTACTAGATTCTTTAGGTCAACCTCTTGATGGGAGTCAACTTCCAAAAGGGCTTGGCTCGGTTGAGACAGACCAGGATCCACCTAATCCAATGACACGACCACCGATATCTGAACCTGTAGAAGTAGGAGTTCGATTAATCGATAGTCTTCTCACAGTCGGTATGGGTCAGCGTGTAGGAATATTCGCCGGAAGTGGTGTAGGTAAAAGTACATTACTTGGAATGATTGCGCGTAATACAAATGCTGATTTGAATGTGATTGCATTAATTGGTGAACGTGGTCGTGAGGTTCGAGAGTTTATCGAAAAGGATTTAGGACCTGAGGGGTTAGCAAGGTCAATCGTTATTGTCGCAACTTCTGATCAGCCAGCACTGATGAGAATCAAGGGTGCTTTTACGGCAACCGCGATTGCTGAATATTTTCGTGACAGGGGTTTAAACGTCATGATGATGATGGACTCAGTGACAAGGGTTGCGATGGCACAGCGTGAAGTAGGATTGGCCATTGGGGAACCACCGACAACGAAAGGGTATACACCTTCTGTCTTTGCAATTTTACCAAGATTATTAGAGAGAACAGGAACGAATAAGCATGGATCAATTACGGCGTTTTATACGGTACTAGTTGATGGGGATGACATGAATGAGCCGATTGCGGATACCGTTCGTGGGATATTGGACGGACACTTTGTTCTGGATCGCTCATTAGCTAATAAGGGGCAGTATCCGGCCGTTAATGTGCTGAAAAGCGTGAGTAGAATCATGAATAATATAGTACCTGAAGCCCATAAAAAATCTGCTGAAAAACTGAGAGAGTTGTTAAGTACCTATATCAATTCTGAGGATTTGATAAATATCGGTGCCTATAAACGAGGCTCATCAAAAGAAATAGATGATGCCATTGCATCGTATCCTAAAATTATTTCGTTTATTAAGCAAGCAACAGATGAAAAGGTATCCTTTGAAGAAGGTGTCCAATCGTTATATGAATTACTTGGAAGAAGTGACTAATAATGAGATATGAGTTCAAGTTTCATAAAATCCTCGCTGTAAAAGAACGTGAAAAAGATGAAGCCGTTTCTATCTACCAAGATTCAGTTCGAAAGTTTGAGGAAGTGGCAGAAAAGCTGTATGAGTTGTTAAAAAGGAAAGAGGATCTTGAAGTTTATCAGTCTGAGCGGCTTCATGGAGGACTATCCATTCAAGAGATTCGTCATCACCAACAGTTCATCAGTAATATTGAAAAGATGATTGATCACTATCAAAAGATGGTTATCAACGCAAGAAACAGAATGCTGCTATTTCAAGAAAAATTGTTAGAAAAAAATATAGAAGTAAAGAAGTACGAAAAAATCCGTGAAAAGGATTACTTGAAATTTACCGAGGATATTAAAGTGATTGAAGGTAAACAAATGGACGATATCTCGATACAAATGTACATGAATCGAGAAGGTTAGGTGATAGAATGGCAAAGGAAATCGAAGAAATAGAAGAAAAGAAATCGAATAAATTTCAAATGTTCATTTTTGTCTTTCTTATTCCCTTCTTGTTTTTAGTCACAGTTGCGTTAGTCGTTTTAAGCTTTGCTGGGGTAAATGTATTTGAAAAGTCCAAAGAGCTTGGTGCACAGATTCCGTTTGTTTCCTCGCTAATTACAGAAGAAGGAACACAATCGGAGGAAGAGTGGGAAAAGAGCGTAATTGCATTAGAAGGTGAGATCAAGGATCGAGAGGCAAAGATTGAAAAACTGGAATCTGAAATTGAAGGTAAAGATGCTCAGGTAGAGCGGTCAAATCTTGAAAAAGAACAACTACAGCAACAAATTGATGAACTTTTGGCAATTCAAGAGGAAAACAAACGAGCGTTTAAAGATATTATTAAAACGTATGAAACGATGTCTGCGAAAAAGGCGGCACCAATTATTACAGCTATGAGTGAACAAGAAGCACTAAAAATACTAACAACCATTAAATCAGATCAACTCGCTGCGATTATGGAAAATATGACAGCAGAGGATGCTGCCAAATATACAGAGCTTCTAACAGCTGAAAGCAACGAAGAGTAACCTTTTATTTCATTAGAAGGAGGTGAAAATGAAAACATGCAAATCGAGAGCCTAGGTTTCACGCAAAAGCTTGCTTCACAGTTGAACAAGGCTTCTACGAGCCAGGAGAAATCATCCTTCTCAAATTTTCTCCAATCAGTTACTGCTCCTATAGAAGAGACATTGAATGATAACGCGGTTGTGAAACTAACTGCTACCGACGTGAAAGACCTTTTAGCTTTTTTATCTAAGGATGATCTCTTAGATGTGGAAGAGGGTTTACAACTGCTAGATCAATTGATTTCAAATAGTAACGAAGATTTACTTACGATGATTGAGAATTATTTAGGAATGAGTCATATCCAATTTCAAAATCTGTTGTCTAACGTAATGGAGAAGCTTCAAATTGAAGGTGGAGAAGGTCAAAGTGATTTAGCCAAACTACTTCAAGTCATAGAAAAAATGGGTGATTTAACAGCGAGCCAGCTAGGGAACGTTCTTGATAAGGACTCGTTAAAACTAATAAGGGCATCAAAGCTTTATGAACTTATGGCCAAAAATCAAGACTCTTTGAATGAGGAATCTAGCAAACTAGATTTTAAGGCGTTAAGTGCAAAGTTAACAAGCTTCCTTGAGGGAAACACGTTAAAAAGTGACCAAGCTGCTTCGAGACTAGCCTTTTTAAAGCAAACTTTTTCAAGTATTAGTACAAGCTCCTCTTTGAAAGAAGAACCAACGAGTACGAGTTCTACTACAAAGACAGATATAATCACTGGTTCCGTTCAATTTATGCAGATGTCAAGACCGGAACAATTGACGCTAACTCTTCCAAATGGAACAAAGCAAGTTCAAACGGAACAATTAATAAAGCAGTTTGAGAGTATTTTAGCTAGAAGTCAATTTTCAAATGTAAATGGTGTTCAAAGATTGTTTCTACAGCTAAATCCAGGTCATTTAGGTTCGTTGAGAATTGAGATTATTCAACAGGATTCTGTTATGGTTGCGAAAATTGTCACATCAACGCAGGCGGCAAAGGAAGCGATTGAAGGACAACTAAACCAATTGAAACAAGCGTTTAATTCTCAAAACATTCAGGTTGAACGTGTCGAGATATCTCAGCAAACAGCAGGTCAAGAGCGATTCTTAAACCGAGATGGTGAACAAGAACAAGCAAGGCAGGAACAAGCAGAACGAAAGGAAGAGCAAACATCTGATCAAGATTTTATCTCATCCTTTGAAGAAGCACTCTTAAATACGGAAGTGTAGGTGAAACAAATGGCAAACACGATTAATTCATCCCTTTTACTATCAAACTATCAAGCTACTCAGCGTCAAACTGGGTCAGATTCATTAGGAAAAGATGATTTCTTAAAAATCTTAATGACTCAGTTGCAAAATCAAGACCCTTTAAATCCAATGCAGGATAAGGACTTTATTGCGCAAATGGCTACCTTTACGAGCCTTGAACAAATGACGAATATGAATAAGTCAATTGAATCATTAGTTAGCGCTCAAGAACAAAACCAATTGATTTCGTACAGTCAATTCATTGGGAAAGAGGTTAGTTGGCATAAGCTTACTGAATCTGAAGATGGCAGTACGTCAGAAATTGAACAAGGAACGGGGAAAATTGTCTCCTTAAAATTTACTGATGGAATAGCAGAGTTCCTATTAGAGGACGGGACGAGCTTAACATCTGGAAACATCTCGCAGATCAACGATACAAAAGGTGACACCATGCTTTTACAAGCAAGTATGATGATAGGCAAAACCGTTACTTATTCTTCTGAAAACAATGAAGTAAAGCAAGCCAAAGTAACATCCGTTACTTTTAAAGACGGGAAATCTTTATTTCAGCTAGAAAATGGAGAGAGTGTGTCAAGCACAAGCATTACAAAAATAGAAGCGTAAAGGAATGGTTTGAATGGACAAGTCTATGTTTAGACCGATTCATTCGCAGCCGATTAGTAACCATCCACTAAGATCGGTTACATCTAAACCTACGAGCACGGACTCTTTCTCTCAGCATTTACAGAAAGCATTACAACCAGAAAAACTAACGTTAAGTAAACATGCAAAAGAACGAATGTCCCAAAGGGGAATTCAAATTGATGAGGCCAAGTGGGGTCAAATTCAAGAGAAAGTAAATGAAGCGAAGAAAATGGGTGTCAAAGATTCGCTCGTATTGTTACAGGATGCAGCCCTTATTATCAGTGCAAAGAATAATACAGTGATAACGGCTATGGATCGGCAGGAAGCAACAACACAAATTTTTACAAATATCAATGGAACGATTATTTTAGAATAAATATTTTGGCTGGACCAAATGGAGGCCAACAAGCTACTGACCGATAGAAGTAGCTTACTATGAAAGGGGAAACGAAATAATGCTACGTTCAATGTATTCAGGAATTAGTGGAATGAAAAACTTCCAAACTAAGTTAGATGTTATTGGTAACAATATTGCAAACGTAAATACGTATGGCTTCAAAAAAGGTCGTGTAACATTTAAAGACACAATGAATCAAACAATTTCTGGGGCAAGTGCAGCACAAGACAACCGAGGTGGTAAAAACCCATTACAAGTTGGTCTAGGATCAACACTAGCAACGATCGATACAATTCACACACAATCAAGCTTACAAACAACAGGTCGCTCACTTGACTTAGCGATCTCAGGTGATGGCTACTTTATGGTGAATCAAGGAGATGCACAGTTCTATACAAGAGCTGGAAACTTCTATCTAGATGATAATGGTACATTAGTGAATGGCGATGGCTACAAAGTACAAGCATTCACAGTCGATGCAAACGGAAACGCTACGAATCAGCTTGGTGATGTGGCAGTTAACGTAAATGCTGTTTTACCACCTGTTACTACAAGTAATATATCGATTTCTGGTAATTTAGCGAGCAATTCAGTTAGCAATGGAACTCCGTTTACTCAACAGGTTCAAGTGGTAGATAATACAGGACAAGCCCACAGAATCGATGTTCATTTTGCAAAGACAGGTGATAATGAGTGGGGTGTTTATGTAAATAAGCCAGCTCAATTAGCTGACGGCACATTTGATACGCCTACAATGACTCTAGATTTTAGTTCAGGTACTGTAGACCCGCAAAGTGGATCTACTGATATTACCATTGGAACTACTACAATTAACGATGTTAACCTAGATTTCTCACAATTAACACAAGTAGCAGGCTCAACTAGCGCACTAGTTAACCCTAACGGTAACACAGAAGGTTCACTAGAAAGCTTTAACATCGGTTCACTTGGTGAAATCAATGGAGTATACTCAAACGGTCTAGTAAGAACTCTAGGTATGCTTGCTCTAGCTAAATTCAGCAACTCATCAGGTTTAACAAAGGCTGGCGGAAACCTTTTCCAAGAGTCCATTAACTCTGGTGTGGCAAATATTAATGTTGCAGGTGAAGGTAGAGGTTCAATCGCAGCTGGAACATTAGAAATGTCAAACGTTGACCTCTCGGAAGAATTTACTGAAATGATTTCTGCACAAAGAGGATTCCAAGCAAATACACGTATTATTACAACTTCAGATGAAATCTTACAAGAGCTTGTAAACTTAAAACGATAAGCTAAGGGAGGGATAGGGTTGAGACCAAACTTTCAACCCTAATAATAGCCGTGATTAAAGTAACCCGTCTAAATGGCAAACCATTCATGTTAAATGCTGTTTATATAGAAACAATCGAATCTTTTCCCGATACGACCATCACGCTTTCAAACGGGCGGAAATATGTCGTAAAAGAGGCAGAGGATCAAGTTTATGAAGCAATACAGAAGTTTTACCAATCTGTCAACCTTTTAGGACGGCTTCAGGTGGAGGATAAAGAAAATGAAGAAAAATAAGCTAGTCATGATTATGGCAATCTTGCTAGTCGCAATTACACTGGTTGGTGCCATAGCCGTTGTAGTGATTCTTAAGGTAACTGGGGAAGATAAAGAAAAGGAATTAACCATTGATGAAGTGTTAGAAGCGTCAGTAGACATTCCGCAAATGACAGCAAATCTTGCTAGTAATGACTTTATTCGTATCTCATTCAAAATTCAAACAGATAGTGTAACAGCAAAAGAAGAATTAGAAAAAAGAGATTTCCAGGTGAAAAATATCATTATTTTAGAGCTGTCTGAAAAAACAGCTGAGGATTTAAAAGGTAAAGAAGGTCAGCAAAAGCTGGAGAATGACTTGAAAACAAAGATTTCTGAGATCATGCAAGAAGGAAAAGTAGAGCATGTGTATATTACTGAATCTCTCCTCCAGTAAAATTGCAACCTTAGAGAGGAAGAACGGAGGTGAGGAAATTTGTCAGGTGAAGTACTCTCACAGAGTGAAATAGATGCTCTCCTATCGGCACTTTCAACAGGGGAAATGGATGCGGATGAGTTAAAAAAGGAGCAATCCGAGAAGAAAGTTCGTGTGTATGACTTTAAAAGAGCACTAAGATTTTCGAAAGATCAAATCCGTAGTTTAACGAGAATACACGAAAATTTTGCTCGTTTGTTAACCACGTACTTCTCTGCTCAATTACGTACGTATGTGCAAATATCTGTTGCATCAGCAGACCAAATTCCTTATGAGGAATTTATTCGCTCCATTCCGAAAATGACAATCTTAAACGTTTTCGAGGTTCCGCCACTTGAAGGAAGAATCCTAATGGAAGTGAATCCAAATATTGCTTATGCCATGCTAGACCGCCTAATGGGTGGAAGAGGGTCCAGTATCAATAAAGTAGAGAATTTAACAGAAATCGAAACAAAGATCATGTCCAATACGTTTGAAAAATCCTTTGAAAACTTACAGGAAGCGTGGTCAACGATTTCAGAAATTGATCCTTATTTAGCTGCGTTTGAGGTGAATCCTCAATTTCTGCAAATGGTATCTCCAAATGAGACGGTTGTCGTAATCTCACTTAATACCGTGATTGGGGAAACAACTGGAATGATCAATATTTGTATTCCTCATGTTGTGTTAGAACCAATCATTCCAAAGCTTTCTGTCCACTATTGGATGCAAACAGAAAAGAAGGAAAGAGAGCCACAGGAGATTGCTCAATTAGAAAAAAGAATTCAAACAGCTACCGTGCCTATTTCAGCAGAGCTTGGACATTCGGAAATTTCCATCCAAGATTTCCTTATGCTAGATATAGGTGATGTGATTGAGTTGAATCAGGCAATTGATGGAGCATTAACGATAAAAGTTGGAGATATACCTAAATTCTTAGCTCAACCAGGAAAAGTAAATAAAAAGCTTGCAGTGCAAGTATTAGACACATTGAAGGGAGGAGACGATGATGGTGAGTGATGGCATGCTTTCACAAGATGAAATAGATGCTCTTCTAAGAGGAACAGATGAACCTGATAATGATATGGCTACGGAAGAAGAAGCCATTAATGTGGAAGATTATCTTTCTTCGATGGAACAAGATGCTCTTGGGGAAATTGGTAATATTTCGTTTGGTAGTTCAGCAACAGCACTATCAACTCTTCTAAATCAAAAAGTAGATATTACAACACCTACTGTAGTTGTCATACCAAAGAGTAGACTAGCAGAGGAATTCCCACAACCATATGTTGCGATACAAGTGAGTTATACAGAAGGATTTTCAGGAACTAATCTTTTAGTTATTCAACAGTCCGATGCAGCGATAATAGCTGATTTAATGTTAGGTGGGGATGGGATACAACCAGCCGATCTAATGGGAGAAATTCAATTAAGTGCAGTGCAAGAAGCGATGAATCAAATGATGGGATCTTCAGCCACATCGATGTCGACCATTTTTAGTAAAAAGGTAGATATTTCACCGCCTTCAATTGACATATTAAATGTACTTGAAGGGGAAGGGACAGACAGACTTCCAGTCGATGATATGTTAGTAAAGATATCTTTCCGACTAAAAGTGGGAGATTTAATCGACTCAAGTATCATGCAATTGGTACCATTAGAATTTGCAAAAGGACTAGTGGAAGAATTGTTAAATCCGAGTCCCACAAATGAAATGGAATCAGGTAAAATAGAGGATACGAATGCTAATAGGGCTAATGACCTAGTGGAACCTACACCAATTCCTAATGCATCACATCAACCTCCAATGCAAGGAGGGTATGGTGGGCAAATGCAACCACCTACACAAGCTCATCCGAACCAAGAGCAATGGGCCCAAGTACCACCACCAGGCTATTACCAAGCGCCACCAAGTCAGGCGTATCCACAAGGACCACAGCATTTTGGGTCACCATATGCTTCAATCGGGGCACAGCCAAATGTTCAGCCAGCAAGTTTTTCAAGTTTTGAGCAATATCCACCACTTCAGCAATCAGAGTCTAAAAACCTTGATATGCTGTTAGATATTCCTCTTCAGGTAACAGTTGAGCTTGGTCGTACAAGACGGTCAGTTAAAGAAATTCTTGAGTTATCTTCAGGTTCAATTATTGAATTGGACAAACTAGCAGGAGAACCAGTGGATATTCTTGTAAATAATCGCCTAATTGCAAAAGGTGAGGTTGTTGTCATTGATGAAAACTTTGGTGTTCGCGTAACAGACATCATTAGTCAGAGTGATCGAATAAAAAAATTAAGATAATCTTTTGGGGGTAAAATTTTTATGGCACATAAAATTCTTATTGTTGACGATGCTGCATTTATGCGAATGATGATAAAGGACATACTATCGAAGAATGGATATGAAGTTGTTGGAGAAGCGGCTGACGGAGCTCAAGCAGTTGAAAAATACAAAGAGACAAGCCCAGACCTAGTGACAATGGATATCACGATGCCAGAAATGGATGGAATTACTGCATTAAAGGAAATTAAAAAAATTAATCCAAATGCAAAGGTCATTATGTGTTCTGCTATGGGTCAGCAAGCAATGGTTATTGATGCAATCCAAGCGGGAGCAAAGGACTTTATCGTAAAACCTTTCCAAGCGGATCGTGTAATTGAAGCTATCTCAAAGACACTTGGTTAATAATTAAAATTAGAGGTGCAGCGCATTGCAAAAAGGAAAGTTATTCTTCAAAGTGTTGCTTCTAGTACTTATTGCTTTGCTGGGCTCCAATCAAGGAGCCTTCGCAGAGCAATTTAACAGTATTAAGGACTGCTTAGAGGACGAAAGCAAATGTAGTGAAGATCAATTGAAAGAAGTAGAAAATAATGAGGAAACTACGACTGATAATAATGAAAATACACCAACTGTTGGTTTGACCTTCTGGGACTTCTTAAAAATGATTTTTGCAACAATATTTGTCATTGCATTATTGTATGCAATATTAAAATTTATCAATAAAAGAAGTCGTTCCTTCTCAAGTAATCAACTTGTGGAGAATTTAGGTGGAACAGCGCTAGGAACCAATCGTTCCATTCAAATTGTGAAAATAGGCAATCGTGTGTTAGTGGTAGGAGTAGGCGAGGATGTAAAGCTTCTAAAAGAGATCGATGATGAGGAAGAAGCACGTCAAATCATTGAAGACTATAACAATCGTATGGACCAGCTTGTTCAACCAAGCGATATTGTGACAAAGTTAATTGAAAGAACGCGAAATATAAAACAAGGTACTAGTAGGGAAGAAACGTCATTTTCCTCTACGTTAAAAGCTCAGCTTGAGGAACTCTCTAAAGGGAGGAAAAAGCTTTTTGATGAAATGGAAAAGAAAGGGTCAGACAAGCGATGAATGAATTTATGGAGTTTTTTAACGGCAGCGATCCTGAAAATGTGTCTACCTCAGTTAGGCTACTGTTAATGCTTACCGTTCTTTCCTTGGCACCTAGTATTTTGGTTCTGATGACTTCCTTTGTCCGAATTGTAATCGTTCTTTCCTTTGTCAGAACGGCGCTTGCTACGCAACAAATGCCACCGAATCAGGTGTTAATTGGATTAGCTTTATTTTTAAGCTTTTTTATCATGGCGCCAACCTTTCAAGAAGTCAATGATCAAGCGTTAACACCTTTATTTAATGAAGAAATCAATCTTGAAGAAGCTTATTCAAGAGCTTCCTTGCCACTAAAAGAGTTCATGAGTGCACATACGAGGCAAAAGGATTTGGCTCTTTTTCTCGAATATTCAAAGGCTGAGCGACCAGAAACGGTGGCTGATATTCCTTTAACCACTCTTGTACCAGCGTTTGCAATCAGTGAGATAAAGACAGCGTTTCAAATAGGTTTTATGATTTTTATTCCATTTCTAGTAATTGATATGGTCGTTGCAAGTGTCTTAATGTCAATGGGTATGATGATGCTTCCACCGGTTATGATTTCTTTGCCATTTAAAATATTGCTATTTGTTTTAGTAGACGGTTGGTACTTAGTGGTTAAATCACTACTAGATAGCTTCTAAGAAGGTGATTGGATTGACTCCAGATAGTGTAATTACCATTGCTGAACAGGGGATTTGGATGGTCATAATGATTTGTGGTCCCTTGCTTGCATTGGCTTTAATAGTAGGGTTAATTGTAAGTATATTCCAAGCGACGACGCAAATTCAGGAACAAACCCTTGCTTTCGTTCCAAAAATTGTTGCAGTTTTGCTAGGATTAGTATTTTTTGGACCTTGGATGCTAAGTCATATGCTATCCTATGCAAACGAAATCTTTACTAATTTAACAAGGTATGTGGGATAACCTATGGTAGACTTTCTTCCAACGTTCCCGGCATTTTTATTAGTGTTTGTAAGAGTTACATCTTTTTTCTTATTAATGCCATTATTTTCTTATCGTTCGATTCCGACTACTCATAAGGTCGGTCTTGGGTTTTTCTTGTCATGGATTATGATTTTTACATTTGATGCACCGGTTTTAGAAATAAACGGTGCTTACTTTTTATTGATTATAAAAGAAGCAATGATTGGTATTATGTTAGGTTTTATTGCTTATGTCATTATGGCGGCCATCCAAATAGCAGGCGGCTTTATTGATTTCCAGATGGGGTTGGCGATTGCAAATGTTATTGACCCTCAGACGGGCACGCAGAGTCCATTAATGGGGCAATATTTATATACGATATCATTGTTCTTTTTATTGGCATTAAATGGACATCATCTTTTACTTGATGGAATTTATTTTAGTTATCAATTTATTCCATTGGAGCAAGCTTGGATTCCATTAGGAGATGCAAGCATACCTAATTACATACTTTCATCCATTTCAAAAATGTTTGGTGTTGCCCTCCAATTATCTTTACCGGTTGTTGGAAGCCTCTTTTTGGTCGATGTTGCCCTCGGAATTGTAGCAAGGACAGTACCACAGCTAAATATTTTTGTAGTGGGTCTTCCCTTAAAATTAGGTGTTGGTTTTATTGTTCTTATTGCTGTAATGAGTATATTAATGGGTGCTGTTGCAACACTATTTGAAACAATGTTAACAACGATGAGAGGGTTAATGGAATTGATTGGGGGTCTGTAGCTTGAAAACCCTTCGTTTAGATTTACAGTTCTTTTCAGGGGAAAAAACAGAAAAAGCTACCCCAAAGAAACGGCAGGAGTCTCGGAAGAAAGGTCAGGTTGCTAAAAGTCAGGATGTGAACACAGCCGTCGTCTTACTTGCTGTTTTCTTGTTCCTTTTCTTTGCAGGTGGATATATAAAGGATATCATTTTTCGATTATTTCAACATTCGTTCCAAGAATATATGAAGCTAGAGATAACCGAAAGCAATATTCAAATGATGTTTCTCGAAATTCTTAGTGAAATGGTTCTTATTTTAGCACCAATTATGGCAGTAGCTATGGTGGCTGGTGTCGCATCGAATTTTGCTCAGTTCGGATTTCTTTTCTCGACAGAAGCGATTCAGCCTAAGCTTGAGAAGCTTGATCCGATAAAGGGAGCAAAGAATATCTTTTCGATGCGTGCGATTGTAGAGCTACTAAAGTCTATGTTGAAAATTAGTTTTGTCGGTGGAGTCACCTTTGCTGTACTTTGGAATCGGAAAGAAGACATCTTAATACTGTCACAAAAATCCATAGGCGCTTCTATGGTTACGTTAGCAGGTTTAACCGTACAAATGGGACTAATTGCTTCTGCTGCCCTTTTATTTCTCTCCATACTTGATTATATGTATCAAAAATACGACTTTGAAAAAAAGATTCGAATGTCTAAACAAGATATAAAAGATGAGTATAAGAACATCGAAGGGAATCCCGAAATAAAAGGGAAAATTAAGCAAAAACAACGTGAAATGGCGATGCGAAGAATGATGCAGGATGTTCCAACTGCGGACGTTGTTATTACGAATCCAACTCATTATGCTATTTGCTTAAAATATGATGAAACAAAGCAGGATGCTCCATTTGTAGTAGCCAAGGGAGTAGATTTTATGGCTCAAAAAATTAAGATGATCGCTAAAGAGCATGATGTCGTTATGATGGAAAACCGCCCATTAGCAAGGGCATTGTACAGTCAAGCTGAGATTGGAGAAGCAATTCCAGAGGAGTTTTTTAAGGCAGTTGCAGAAATTCTAGCATTTGTTTATAAAACAAAGCAAAAGATATAAAGATATTATTGTATTACTTGAGGAGAGATAGTGATGTCAGGACGAGATTTATCGGTAGTGGTAGGCGTATTATTAATTGTCGCGATGCTCATTATCCCTTTCCCAACATGGCTATTAAGCATACTAATTATGCTGAATATTTCATTGGCTCTTATTGTGCTGTTAAATAGTATGAATATGAAGGAACCTCTACAATTTTCTGTTTTCCCATCCTTGTTATTACTGTTAACTCTTTATAGATTGGGGCTTAACGTATCAACAACAAGGGCAATCCTTACACATGGGGAAGCAGGTGGAGTGGTTGAAACCTTTGGGTCTTTCGTAGTTGGTGGAAATGTAATTGTTGGGATTGTTGTGTTTATTATTCTTGTTATTATTCAATTCATTGTTATTACAAAAGGGTCAGAGCGTGTATCTGAGGTTGCGGCAAGATTCACACTTGATGCTATGCCTGGTAAGCAAATGAGTATAGATGCAGACTTAAATGCAGGAATGATATCTGAACATGAGGCAAAAGATCGTCGTGAAAAAGTTAGTAGGGAAGCAGATTTTTATGGAGCGATGGACGGAGCAAGTAAGTTTGTTAAGGGAGATGCCATTGCAGGGATCATTATTGTAATGATCAACTTGATTTTCGGAATTGTTGTTGGTGTGACTCAACTTGGTTTACCAATAGCTGATGCTGCAAAACAATTCTCTTTACTTACTGTAGGAGATGGAATTGTTAGTCAGCTGCCCGCATTATTAATATCAACTGCGACAGGTATTGTTGTGACAAGAGCTGCGTCAGATGGGAATTTAGGAACAGATATTACGGGTCAGTTAATGGCCTATCCAAAAATGCTATATATTACCGGTGGAACAATCTTTATACTTGGTCTATTTACGCCGATAGAAGATATATTAACCATTCCAATCGCAGGACTTTTAATATTTGGTGGGTATATGTTCTCTAGAGTTCCTAAGCAGGACATCACAGAGATTCAAGAAATGGAAGAAGAAATACAGACAGATGAAATGAAAAAGCCAGAAAGTGTGGTAAGTCTACTTAATGTAGATCCAATTGAATTTGAATTTGGTTATGGGCTTATTCCTTTAGCTGATTCGAATCAGGGCGGAGATTTACTCGATCGAATTGTCATGATTCGCAGACAGCTGGCAATTGAACTTGGTCTGGTGATACCAGTTGTGCGAATCCGTGACAATATTCAGCTTCAACCAAATGAGTATCGATTAAAGATTAAGGGGAGCGAAATGGCAAGAGGTGAGCTGTTATTGGATCATTACTTAGCGATGAGCCCTGGCATTGATGACGATAGTATCGAGGGAATTGATACGGTAGAGCCTTCGTTTGGCTTACCAGCTAAATGGATTACTGAGGAAGTAAAAGAGCAAGCGGAAATTTTCGGATATACAGTCGTCGATCCCCCTTCAGTTGTATCTACCCATATTACTGAGGTAATAAAAAACAACGCACATGAGTTACTGGGTCGCCAGGAAACGAAGCAGTTAATCGATCATTTAAAAGAAAGCTATCCGATATTAGTAGAAGAGGTTACACCTAATCCTTTAACAGTAGGTGAAATCCAAAAAGTACTTGGAAAGCTTCTTCGTGAAAATGTATCTGTCAGAAACTTACCAATTATATTTGAAACACTTGCCGACTTTGGAAAGGTAACTACCGATACCGATTTGCTAACTGAATACGTTCGACAAGCATTAGCGCGACAAATTACCAATCAATACCGTGCCGGTGGTCAAACGATTCGAGTGGTGACTGTTTCGGGGAAAATTGAAAAGCTAATTGTCGATAACATTCAACAAACAGAGCATGGGAATTACTTAGCACTTGATCCTTCTGTATCACAATCTATTTTAGAATCACTGGCTACTCAGGTAGAACAGTTATCTATTATGGAACAATCGCCAATTGTGCTATGTTCACCAGCTGTAAGAATGTACGTTAGACAGTTAACAGAGCGATATTTTCCACAGATACCGATTCTCTCATACAATGAGCTTGAAGCGAATGTAGAAGTACAAAGCGTTGGGGTGGTGAATATAGATTGAAGGTAAAAAAATATACAGCTCCGACTATGCCTGAAGCTATGAAGCAGATTCGAGCGGAGCTTGGAAACGATGCAGTTATTTTAAATTCTAAGATTGTCACAACCGGGGGATTCTTAGGTTTTTTTAAAAAGGAAAATATTGAAGTCATTGCGGCCATTGATGAAGTGATTCAAGCCGAAAGAAAAATGCAATTTGAACAGCCGAAGGTAAAGGTAAAGCCTATTGTAAAGCCGATGCCTACAATAGTAGATAGAGAAGTGATTCCATTACCGATCAGGAATGCAGAACCCTCTATCACTAAGCCCTTACCGAAACAACCGATTAGCGAAGGGGATATAAAGGTTGACGAAGACATGCTTGCAGAAATTGCAGGTTTAAAGAAGATGCTACAAACAATCACGGAGCAGCAACCAGATCTCCCTCTTCCAGAACCTATACAAAAGTGTGGGCAGCTGTTGCTTGATCAGGAAGTTCCAAAACACATAAGAGATGAACTCATTTCTTCCCTTTTACAAAAATGGTATTCAAATGGTTCGGGGGCAAACGAAAGAGAAGTAAATAAGTGGTTGCGCCAAGAATTATATGATCGGTTAAGTACTCTCTCATTTGGTGGGATTACCTTTACGAAAAAATATATAAACCTTGTCGGACCAACAGGTGTTGGAAAGACGACAACGTTAGCCAAAATTGCTGCTGAGTGTGCTCTTAAGTATAAAAAAAGGGTAGCGTTAATCACTACCGATACGTATCGAATTGCAGCCATTGACCAGTTAAAAACATATGCGAAAATTTTAAATGTCCCATTAGAAGTTTGCTACAGTCTGGAAGATTACAAGCAAGCGTGTGAAGCATTTAAGGACTACGATATTGTATTGATTGATACTGCAGGCAGAAACTTTCGGAATCAACAATATGTTGAGGACTTAAAAAAGGTTGTTGATTTTGAACATGACATGGAAACATTTCTTGTGTTAGCTTTAACAGCCAAACAAAAAGACATGATTGATATTTACAAACAATTTTCGTTAATAAAAATTAATAAATTTATTTTTACAAAAGCTGATGAAACATCTACATATGGTGCCATGCTCCATATGATGAAAACCAGTCATATCGGTGTGGCCTACATTACAAACGGACAAAATGTACCAGATGATATGATTTCAGCTAATCGTGAGCAAGTAACGAATTTGATACTTGGGGTCGAATAAGCCATGAAAGATCAAGCAGAAATGTTAAGACAAAGAATTCAACAAATGAGTGGAAAGCCATCTCCAAAATCCCTAGCAGTCGTGAGTGGAAAGGGTGGAGTTGGGAAATCAAATTTCTCATTAAACTTTTCCATTTCTTTAGCGAGTCGAGGATACAAGGTCCTCCTTTTTGATATGGATGTTGGTATGGGGAATATAGATATTTTGATTGGCCAGTCTGCATCTTACTCGATCGTGGACTATTTTGAAGGACGTAAAACACTGTCCGAAATTGTTTCTACTGGTCCGCATGGATTACATTATGTTGCGGGGGGAACAGGTTTAACTCATTTTGTTAATATGGACAAGCCGGTTCACATGAAGTTTACAGAGGATTTGTCGAATCTTCTTTCAGATTATGAATACATCCTTTTTGATATGGGGGCAGGTGCCACAAAAGAAACGGTGCCTTTTATCCTCGCAGTTGATGAAGTTCTAGTGGTTACAACACCAGAACCAACGTCAATTACAGATGCATATGCGATGATGAAGCATATTCATTTGCATGATTCGAGTCTGCCATTTTTGCTTATCGTTAATAGAGTACATTCTGAAAATGAAGGAATGGAAACATTTAAACGATTACGAACCGTAGTCAATCGATTTTTAAACCGTGAAATCATCGAGTTTGGTATGATACCGGATGATCGGCAGGTCCATCAAGCGGTAACGAAACAAACGCCATTTATTTTTAACGAGAAAGCACCAGCTGCTAAAGCGTTACAACAAATGACGAGTCGTTTTGAGGCAAGACAATTTGAATCAATTTCTGATAAGCCTAAGACGCATTTTGTTTCAAAATTAAAGAGATTTTTGTTTGAAAGGTAGTGCTTGTTTATGAGCAAAATTAAAGTGCTTATTGTGGATGATTCGGCATTTATGAGAAAGCTCATTCAAGACTTTTTAACCGAGGATCCAAGAATGACTGTTGTTGGCTCAGCAAGAAATGGTGAAGACGCAATAAAAAAAGTAATAGAACTTGAGCCAGATGTAGTAACATTGGATGTTGAAATGCCGATATTAAATGGGATTGAGGCATTAAAACGAATCATGACTGAGAAACCAACTCCAGTCGTCATGCTCTCGAGTACAACTAAACAGGGAGCCGAAAACACGATACTAGCGATTCAATATGGAGCAACTGATTTTATTACAAAGCCATCAGGTGCGATATCTCTAGACTTGCATAAAGTGAAGGAAGAGTTGGTAGAAAAGGTAGTTTCTGCAAGTAAAGCCAATATAAAGCAACTTGTGAAGCGGGATAGTCAGGAAAAAAACACTGTAAAAAAGCATATTGATTATAGTAAAATGGAACCAAGTAAAAAGAATCAATTCAATGCTATATCAGGAAAAAAACTAGTGTGTATAGGTACATCTACGGGTGGACCACGTGCGCTACAACAAGTGATAACAAAGCTACCGAAGACGATTGATGCCCCTGTTTTAGTAGTGCAGCATATGCCAGCAGGATTTACGAAAAGTCTGGCTGTAAGATTAGACTCACTCTCAGAGGTCCATGTCAAAGAAGCTGAAGAAGGGGACATTATCCAAAAAGGAACTGTTTATATTGCACCGGGTGGATTTCATATGAAACTCAAATGGGTTGGAGCAAACTTAGCGATCCAATTAGATCAGTCCCCACCAAGAAATGGCCATCGTCCCGCTGTGGATGTGATGTTTGAGTCCTGTAGTGAGCTATCTACCTATGCAAAGATTTCTGTTATCATGACTGGAATGGGATCAGATGGTACAAAAGGACTAATCAAGCTAAAAGAGTCGGGGAATGTAGTTGCTATCGCAGAATCAGAGGAAACATCCATCGTTTTTGGAATGCCGAAAGCAGCTATTGCAACAAAGCTAGTAGATGAAGTCAAAAACGTTGATAATATTGCAGAAACAATAATGAAATACGTATAACTCCAAGGAGCTGTTGGGCATGGAAATGAGCCAATATTTAGAGGTTTTTATCGAGGAAAGTAAAGAGCATCTTCAGAACTGTAATGAACGATTACTTGATCTTGAGAAAAATCCAAGTGATCTTAGCATTGTTAATGATATTTTTCGCTCAGCACACACGTTAAAAGGAATGTCAGCAACGATGGGTTACGAAGACTTAGCTAGTCTAACTCATCAAATGGAAAACGTTTTGGACGCCATTCGAAACCAAAAAATTTCTGTTACACCTGAGACTCTTGATGTTGTGTTTGAAGCTACAGATGATTTAGAGGCAATGGTGTTTTCGATTGCTGATGGAGGCGACGGAAAACGGGATGTTGCTATCGTAGTGGAAAAGCTTAAGTTGATTGAAAAGGGAGAAAGTCCTGCAGTGTCTCAAGGGGCAAAGGAGGTAGCTGCAACATTAGCTCCAGATGCTCCTCGTGCATTAAAAGGTGAATACGATGAGTTTGAGTATACGGTACTACAACAATCAATCGAACAAGGGTTCCAAACGTATGAAATTACGATTGCACTGAGAGAAGACTGCTTGTTGAAAGCTGCAAGAGTTTTCATGGTATTTGAAGTGATTGAGAAACTAGGAGAAGTAATTAAATCTACTCCTTCGGTTGACCAGCTAGAAGAGGAACAATTTGATCAAGAGTTCACGGTAACGATTGTATCAAAAGAACCAATGTCTGATATTCAAAGCAAGGTGATGAAAGTATCCGAGGTTGATAGAGTAGACATTCACTCTCTATCCATGGAACAACTCCGTCCAACCGCGGAAACAATTTCTGAGCCAATCAAACAGGAAATAATCATTACAGAAGAAGTAAAAATAGAAGAACCTACTCAACAAGAGGAACAGAAAAAACAAACATCGGTGAAACAGGCTAGTAATAAAACAATTCGTGTAAATATTGAGAGACTAGATATTTTAATGAATTTGTTTGAAGAGCTTGTCATTGACCGAGGTAGATTAGAGCAAATATCTAGGGATCTAAATAATTCAGAGCTTCATGAAACCGTTGAGCGAATGAGCCGAATTTCTGGAGATCTTCAAAATATTATCTTAAATATGCGAATGGTACCAGTTGAGACGGTCTTTAACCGTTTCCCAAGAATGGTACGTCAATTAGCGCGGGATCTAGGGAAAAAGATTAATTTAGAAATTGTTGGTGCAGAAACGGAACTAGATCGTACCGTAATAGATGAAATAGGTGACCCGCTTGTTCACCTAATTCGGAATGCGTTAGACCATGGTGTGGAAACACCTGAGGTAAGAAAAGCGAAAGGCAAGAGTGAAGAGGGAACCGTTATCTTAAAGGCTTTCCACAGCGGAAACCATGTGTTTATTGAATTATCTGATGATGGTGCAGGAATTAACCGTGAAAGAGTATTAAATAAAGCATTAAAGAACGGTATTATTACAGAACAAACGGCTGCAACGTTAACAGACAAGCAAGTATATGAACTGATCTTTGCATCAGGTTTCTCAACAGCGGAAAAAATCTCCGATGTATCTGGAAGAGGCGTTGGTCTTGATGTTGTGAAAAACACAATTGAATCACTTGGTGGTACCGTGTCAATTGATTCGAAAGAAGGAGAAGGATCAGTATTCTCCGTTCAACTTCCTCTTACTCTTTCTATTATTTCTGTTATGTTAGTAGAAATTCAGAAGGAAAAATACGCAATCCCGCTTTCTTCAATTATTGAGACAGCAATTGTTAAAAAGGAAGATATTCTGAACGCACACAATCAAAAGGTAATTGATTTCAGAGGGAAAGTAGTCCCACTCTTATTCTTAAAGGATATATTTGAAGTTCCTGTTTTTGAAGAAGAGGATGAGTTTTTCTCCGTGATTATCGTAAGAAAAGGCGACAAGATGGCAGGGCTTGTAGTTGATTCCTTTATTGGACAGCAAGAAGTAGTGTTAAAGTCGCTAGGAAACTATTTAACAAATGTATTTGCTATTTCAGGAGCAACTATTCTTGGAGACGGACAAGTGGCACTCATTGTAGATTGCAATGCACTAATTAAATAACAACTTCTAGTGTGTCTAGCATGTTAGGAAAGAGGGGGAAGTCTCATGAGTGAGACATCAGTAGCAGATTTAAAGCTTATTATCTTCCAATTAAAAGGAAAAGAATATGCGATTCCAGTGAGCAAGGTTCGTTCCATTGAAAAGGTACAGCATATTACTAGAGTCCCTAGTAGCTCGCACTTTGTAAAGGGTGTTATTAATTTAAGAGGAGTTGTTACTCCTATTATAGATTTAAGAAGTCGCTTTGGAATCGAAGAGGAAGCCTATTCTGACAGTACAAGAGTTATTATTGTTACTTTAGAAGATATGGAGGTTGGCTTAATCGTAGATGCCGCCAATGACGTTCTAGATGTCCAAACAGAAGCCATTGAACCTCAGCCAGAAGTGGTCGGAACAGAAGAGACGAACTATATTAGTGGAGTAGTAAAGGTCGACAAGCGTTTAATGATCTTACTTGACCTTGAAATGGTCTTAAATCCAGAAGAAGTTAAAGCAACTCAAGGAATTGAAGGATAACCAAATGGGATTTATTAGTAATCTTTCTTCTATTCATTTGGACATATTAAAAGAAATCGGCAATATTGGTGCGGGCCACGCAGCAACTGCTCTTTCTAAACTTTTAAATAAAAAGATAGATATGCAGGTTCCCAATGTTAAAATTGTAACTTTTGATGAAATGATGGAGCTCTCGGGTGGAGCGGATCATGTGGTTGCTGCGGTGTTTCTCCGTATTGAAGGGGAAGCACCTGGCAGTATGTTTTTTGTCCTACCTCCTGAACAGGCAACTGTCTTCATTAAGCAGATGATTGGTGATGAAGAATTTACTTTTGATCAATTAGCAGAGAATGAAATTGCTACCTCTGCCTTGCAGGAGCTTGGAAATATCTTATCTGGTTCCTATTTGTCTTCATTATCCGATTTTACTGGCCTGGCTTTGTATCCATCCGTTCCTGCATTAAGCATTGATATGGTTGGCGCTATCATAAGCTTTGGATTGATTGAACTATCACAGGTAAGTGATTATGCAATAGTTATTGATACAGCGTTAAATGAGGATGATGTTGTAATAAGTGAAAGTGTACGAGGCCACTTCTTCCTGTTGCCTGACCCGGACTCCTTTCATATTATCTTTGAATCTTTAGGAGTTAGGGATAATGGATGAAAAAGTTGAGATTATTAAGGTTGGCATAGCGGATATGAATGTAGTATCTGCTCCTAACCGAATTAGAACATCTGGCCTTGGGTCATGCGTGGGAGTCGTCATTTATGATCAAATAAAAGAGATTGCAGGCCTTGTTCATATTATGCTCCCTGATTCATCCCTTTCTAAAGCCGGTACGATGAATCTTGCAAAGTATGCTGATACCGGGGTGAAGGAGCTTGTAAAAAAGCTCGTTCAAATAGGCGCAAGACCTTCTATGCTAAAAGCCAAAATTGCAGGTGGAGCGCAAATGTTTCAATTTAGCAATACAAGTGACATGATGAGAATAGGTCCAAGAAATGTAGAAGCGGTAAAAAGAGAGTTGGCTGAGTTAAAAATTGCTATCATGGCAGAGGATGTTGGAGGAAATAGTGGACGAACGATTGAGTTTTGTCCGAAGTCAAAAATCTTACACATTCGAACGGTTAACAAAGGCACTCAGGAATGGTAGAATGGAAAACAATGAACGATCAGCCTTTTATTGGAATGGCTGATTTTTTTTGCAACTAAAAAATCGATTATTGTTTGAAAGAAATTAGGACTGTTTATATTAAGAAAGTATTTAATTTAACGATTGATTTGAACAATGTCGTTTGGAGGAGGAAACCATGGGACAGGCACCTTCGATCGAGGAACAAAACATATGGGAAAAATGGACTTCCAAAAGAGACAGTGATGCAGGTGATTATTTAGTAAGAAAATATATGCCGCTTGTTAGCTATCATGTCCAAAGGATTTCCGTTGGTTTACCGAAGAATGTTTCACGAGATGATTTAAAGAGCTTAGGAATGATTGGTTTATATGATGCGCTTGAAAAATTTGATCCAACAAGGGACTTGAAATTTGATACATATGCGTCCTTTCGTATTCGAGGAGCCATCATTGATGGATTAAGAAAGGAAGATTGGCTCTCTAGGAATACAAGAGATAAAGCCAAACGAATTGAGCAAACCATTGAAAAATTAGAACAAAAACTAATGAGAAATGTGACTTCTAAAGAAATAGCAGAAGAGCTAAATATGAGCGAAGACGATGTTCACAATACGATGAACGAGCATTTTTTTGCTAATGTATTATCAATAGATGAGCAACCGGATGGTGAGGAAAAAGACGGAGCTGGTTTCTCGTTAAAGGATGAGCGCGCAGAAATACCAGAGGAAACAATAATTAAAAATGAGTTGATTTCAGAGCTATCATCTATGATTTCTCATTTAAATGATAAAGAACAGCTCGTATTAAGCTTGTTTTATCAGGAAGAGTTAACATTAACTGAAATTGGACAAGTGATGGATTTATCGACGTCAAGAATATCGCAAATACATTCCAAAGCTATATTTAAACTAAGACAAACATTACAAAAAATCGTTTAATAGACGTTATTTTCATCTGTACATAATTAGACAGGGAGATGGCAACCGGGTATGAGTCTAAAAGCAATAGAAATGCAAATTGCTCTTCCTAGGATGCAAGATGCTAGCAAGCTTCAAGAGCAAATGCAGCAGCGTGGTCAGCAACAAAATGATGTTGCTGCAAACAGCGTCGCAAAAGAAGTGAAAAAAAATAGAAACTCAGTTAATAAGCATGAACATAAGGAACAGGTTCGCCTAAAGGATCAACAACGTGATAAGAATGGGAACCAACAGGGGAAGAAAAATAGAAAAAATAAAGAGAGTCAGTCAGTGAAAGAAGTTCATCCATATAAAGGAAACTTTTTTGACTTTTCCGGATAGAGGGATGATATGACGAGTGTGTTTTTGTTTATCAGTATCGTATTAAATATAATTGCGCTGTTTTCCATTGTGATCTTATACCTTCGCCAGTCAAAGCTATTTGAAGTGGAGAAGAAGCAACAACGAATGATTGAGGAAATGGAAGATGTCATTTCAACATATTTGGCTGAAATGAAAGAAGAGAACGAAAGCTTTATTGAGAGAATGACAAAAGCAGCTACCAATCAGTCCAACAAGAAGGAAAATAGAAAGAAGAAAGAAGTTAGCATAGAAACAATACTTCCGAGTACAGAAGAAGAGAAGGTTTCGGTTCCAATTAAGAGTTTAAAGAGCCATGCTGCTAAAGCTTACAAGATAGGTGCTATTCAGCCATTAACAGACGAAGATGTTGAGGTACTTCTTCCAGACTTTAATGACGCAGAAGGCCCTACTGGGGACCTCAAAGTGGAAAAGGAAGTAGAGGAAACTGTACAAGAAGTTACTGAACCGAAAGAAAAGAGCTTGCTGGAGGAAGTGGTACATTTACAAAAGCAAGGCCTTTCATATGAAGAAATTGCTAAAAAGCTCCATAAAGGTCAGACAGAGATTGAACTTTTACTCAAATTTCGTCAAAATAATCAAGAATAAACTTGATTGTAAGATTTGATTATGCTATATTAACTTTTGGTGTTAATACACACGTTCATGGATTTGGACAAAGGGTGCTGTTTCGACAGTTTTGTCTAAAGTTGAAATGGGCGGAGGAAAATAAAAACCATTAGGAGGAAACAAACATGTCAGTAATTTCAATGAAGCAATTACTTGAAGCTGGTGTACACTTCGGACACCAAACTCGCCGCTGGAACCCTAAGATGAAGAAATATATCTTCACTGAGCGTAACGGCATCTACATCATCGATCTTCAAAAAACAGTTAAGAAGGTTGAAGAAGCTTATAACTGGGTAAAAGAACTAGCTGGAAACGGTGGAACAGTTCTTTTCGTTGGTACAAAGAAGCAAGCTCAAGACTCTGTAAAAGAAGAAGCAATCCGCTCAGGTCAGTACTATGTTAACCAACGTTGGTTAGGTGGTACTTTAACAAACTTCGAAACAATCCAAAAGCGTATTGCACGCCTTAAAGATATCGAAAGAATGGCTGAAGATGGTACATTTGATGTTCTTCCTAAGAAAGAAGTTGTTCAACTTAAGAAAGAGCAAGAGCGCTTAGAAAAGTTCTTAGGCGGAATTAAAGATATGAAGCAACTTCCTGATGCTTTATTCATTATCGACCCTCGTAAAGAGCGTATTGCAGTTGCTGAAGCACATAAATTAAACATCCCTATCGTTGGTATCGTTGATACAAACTGTGATCCAGACGAAATCGATGTTGTTATCCCTGCAAACGACGACGCTATTCGTGCTGTTAAGCTATTAACTGCTAAAATGGCAGATGCTATTTTAGAAGCGAAGCAAGGCGAAGAAGTTACAGCGTAATACGTTTTGACCTGAGGAAACACTAGTTACTAAAAGGTGATAAGAGGGACCCCCTTTATCACCTTTTTTTAAAGAATGAACTCGAATCTTGACTAGCTTTTTCATAGCTAGTTAACACTAAAATACATAGCTTTTAAGGAGGAAACTCACATGGCAGTAACGGCTCAAATGGTAAAAGAATTACGTGAAAGAACAGGCGCAGGTATGTTAGATTGCAAAAAAGCACTTCAAGCAACTGAAGGTGATATGGAAAAAGCAATCGACTTCTTACGTGAAAAAGGTATGGCTAGCGCTGCGAAAAAGGCAGACCGTGTAGCAGCTGAAGGAACTACTTATATCCTTACTCAAGGAAACGAAGCAGTTATTCTAGAAGTTAACTCTGAAACAGATTTCGTTGCTAAGAACGAAGGTTTCCAAGTACTAGTTAAGGAACTTGCTGAACACATTCTAACTAACAAGCCAGCTTCAGTTGAAGAAGTAAATGCACAAACAATGGCTAACGGTGCAACAGTTGAGTCTTACGTAAACGCAGCTATCGCAAAAATCGGTGAGAAAATCTCTCTTCGTCGTTTTGAAATCAAGTCTAAAGGCGACAACGATGCATTCGGTGCTTACCTACACATGGGTGGACGCATTGGTGTGTTAACAGTATTAGAAGGAACAGCTGACGACGCTGCTGCTAAGGATGTTTCTATGCACATTGCTGCACTAAACCCTAAGTATGTATCTCGTGACGAAGTTTCTGCTGAAGAAATTGAGCGTGAGCGTCAAGTTCTTACTACACAGGCACTTAACGAAGGTAAGCCAGAAAACATCGTAGCGAAAATGGTTGAAGGCCGCCTAAGCAAATACTTCCAAGACGTTTGTGTGAACGATCAAGCATTCGTTAAAGACCCAGATCAAAAAGTAAAAGCATTCGTAGAATCAAAAGGTGGAAAGATTCGCGAATTCGTACGTTACGAAGTAGGAGAAGGTATCGAAAAGCGTGTTGATAACTTCGCTGAAGAAGTAATGAACCAAGTAAAAGGGAATTAATTTTTAAAAATGTAATACATTCCTAGGGAACACACCTGTGTTCCCTATTTTTAAAGAAAGCTTAAAAGTAGCAATATACATATGGAGGTTTCTATGACCAGTCCGAAATATAAACGCGTCGTACTAAAACTAAGTGGTGAAGCACTTGCTGGTGAGCAAGGCTTCGGAATTAATCCGAAAGTGATTAAATCGGTTGCCGATCAAGTAAAGGAAATTGCGGATTTAGATGTTGAAGTTGCCGTTGTTGTTGGTGGCGGAAATATCTGGCGAGGTAAAATTGGTGAAGAGATGGGTATGGACCGTGCGAATGCAGACTATATGGGGATGCTAGCAACGGTCATGAATTCATTGGCCCTACAAGATAGTCTCGAACAATCAGGTGTGGAAACGCGTGTACAAACTTCTATTGAGATGCGACAAGTAGCGGAACCTTATATTCGCAGACGAGCAATTCGTCATCTTGAGAAGAAGCGAGTTGTTATTTTTGCAGCAGGTACTGGAAATCCTTATTTCTCAACCGACACAACAGCTGCATTACGTGCTGCGGAAATTGAAGCAGAAGTCATCTTAATGGCGAAGAATAATGTCGATGGAGTATATTCTGCTGACCCACGTATTGATAAAACAGCGAAGAAATATGATGAGCTTTCTTATTTAGATGTACTTAAGGAAGGATTAGCTGTCATGGATTCAACGGCTTCTTCTTTATGTATGGATAATGATATACCACTTCTTGTTTTCTCTATTATGGAGAAAGGAAATATCAAACGTGCCGTAATGGGCGAATCCATTGGGACTATTGTGAGGGGGAAAAAATAATGCCGAAACAAATCGTTGCAAATGCGAAAGAACGTATGAATAAAGCAATCGGAGCTTACACTCGTGAACTTGCTGGAATTCGTGCAGGACGTGCGAATGCATCTATGCTTGATCGAATTACGGTCGATTATTACGGAGCACCAACTCCAATTAACCAACTTGCAGGTGTTTCTGTACCAGAAGCGCGTATGCTTGTCATTCAACCGTATGATAAATCTATTTTAAGCGATATTGAAAAAGCAATCTTAAAATCAGATATCGGTATTACTCCTTCAAATGATGGAAGCATCATTCGCCTTGCGATTCCGCAGTTAACTGAAGAGCGTCGTAAGGAATTGGTGAAGGTGGTAAAGAAAGAATCTGAAGATGCAAAAGTTGCCGTCAGAAATATCCGTCGTGATGCGAATGACGACTTGAAAAAGCTTGAAAAGAATGGTGAAATTACTGAAGATGACCAACGTGGTTATTCTGATGACATTCAAAAATTAACGGACGAGTATATTACAAAGGTTGACCAGCTAACAAAAGACAAAGAGAAGGAAATTTTAGAGGTTTAATGAACAGAGAGAATACCCTCTATTTATAGGGGGTTTTTCTGTTCTAATGAATTTGATTTCTTTTCCAAGTAGTGCTTTAGTTTTTTAGAGATATCTCTTCTCTTTTTTGGTATGATAAAAGCAGGCAAAATTAGGTACCTGCTTTTTTCATTACGCTCTTTTCTAGCGGTACAGTGTACAATCATTAAAAAAATAAATACATTGTGACTAGAGAAGAAGCATTATTACAACTAAATGTAGTCTTTTAGCCACATGATTACATTTTGGAGGAGCCGTCTTATGTTAGAGAAAATAAAGCTTTGGAAGAATAAACCGTCTTCTGAACTCGGGAGTCGGATAACAACAATAAAAAATCAATCCGTACCAGCTCATATTGCTATTATTATGGATGGAAATGGACGTTGGGCGAAAAAACGGGCCTTGCCTAGAATCGCTGGTCATCATGAAGGGATGAAGGTTGTCCGTAAGATAACGAAGCTTGCAAACGAATTGGGAGTGTCCACGTTAACTTTATATGCCTTTTCAACAGAAAACTGGAAGCGACCGAAAATGGAAGTTGACTATTTGATGAAATTACCTGAGGAGTTTTTAGGAACCTTTCTCCCAGAATTGATAGAGGAAAATGTCCAAGTACGTATGATCGGATATAAGGAAAGTCTTCCCGCTCATACGCTAAATGCAATTAATCGAGCTATTGAAGATACGAAGGACAATGATGGGTTAGTGTTGAATTTTGCTCTTAACTATGGAAGCAGGGCAGAAATCTTAGAAGCAGTAAAGAACGTCTTAAAAGACCACAAAAGTGGTATACTGACAGAGAATAATATAAATGAAGAAGTATTTTCTAACTACTTAATGACGAGTGAGTTAAGTGATCCGGACTTACTCATTCGTACGAGTGGTGAAATACGGTTAAGTAACTTTATGCTCTGGCAACTAGCTTATACAGAATTTTGGTTTACAGACGTACTGTGGCCAGACTTCTCAGAAGAACACTTAGTCGAAGCAATCGAAGTATTCCAAAACCGTCAAAGGCGGTTTGGGGGAGTATAATAAAGGTGTTGACACAATAAGATGAAACAAAGAATTATCTCGGCAATTATATTTGGGGCCATATTTATCCCTTTAGTAATTTTGGGTAAATTACCCTTTGTTCTATTAGTGTATGTTTTAGCAACTGTTGCACTGTATGAACTGTTAAAAATGAGAAATATCCAATTAGCCTCTATTCCGGGGCTCATTTCAATGCTTGTGCTTTGGATCTTTTTAATACCGAAGCAGCTGCAAAATATTTTTGGCCCAATGCACTATACGAAGGTCGAATTTGCCCTTTTAGCGGTTTTGCTGCTGTTAACTTACACGGTTGTAACAAAAAACCGCTTTACTTTCGATGATGTTTCCTTTTCAATAATGGCAACCTTATATATAGGAATGGGATTTTTCTATTTTATTGAAATTAGAGAAACAGCAGGGCTGATGTTTATTTTTTATTCCTTATTTATCGTTTGGGCCACAGATTCTGGTGCGTATTTTATCGGGCGAGCGATGGGGAAAAGTAAGCTATGGCCTGACATAAGCCCAAATAAAACGGTTGAAGGATTTATCGGTGGTATCGTATGTGCGGTTATTGTAGCTATCTTTTTTGCCTTGTTCTCTCTTGAAACGGTATCCACAATAAGACTTCTTATTGTGACAGTTTTCTTATCTGTTTTTGGACAGGTTGGCGATCTTGTCGAATCCGCGCTGAAACGACATTATAATGTAAAAGATTCAGGCAATATCATGCCTGGACACGGTGGCATCCTAGATCGATTTGATAGCTTGCTGTTCGTTTGGCCGGTGTTATATTTTATTTTGCTACCGTAACATCATATCGGGGAATCTTTTAGAAGGTTCTCGCTTTTGAATCGGAGTTGGAAAAATGAAGTACATAAGTTTATTAGGTGCAACTGGTTCTATCGGAACACAAACTCTTGATATAATAAAAGAGCACCCTACAGAGTTCGGATTGGCAGCCATGTCAGTAGGTAGAAATATTGATTTAGCTAGAAAGCTGATAGCTGAATTTCATCCTGAATTAGTATGTCTGTTAAATAAAGAAGACGCTGAGAGTTTGAAGCTGGAATTTCCGAAAATAAGCTTTACCTATGGGCTCGAAGGGTTAAGTGAAGTAGCGGTATATAAGAAATCTACCATTTTGGTGAATGCAGTAATGGGTAGTGTGGGACTAGAACCTACATTGCATGCGATTGAAGCTGGTAAAGCGATTGCTTTAGCCAATAAAGAGACACTAGTCACAGCTGGTCATATCGTAATGAATGCTGTTCGTCGAAATCAAGTCCCATTATTGCCCGTAGATAGTGAGCATTCTGCTATTTTTCAGGCGCTCCAAGGAGAATTTGAAAAGAATATTGGGAAGTTAATTTTAACCGCATCGGGTGGCAGCTTCCGTGACCGAACTCGAAGTGAGTTGGAAAATGTAACGGTACAAGATGCGCTCAATCATCCAAATTGGTCCATGGGTGCAAAAATCACGATTGACTCTGCTACTATGATGAACAAAGGGTTAGAAGTTATTGAAGCACATTGGCTGTTTGATATTCCTTATGAAAAGATTGATGTTGTTTTACATAAGGAAAGTATTATTCACTCTATGATTGAGTTTCATGATAGTAGTGTCATGGCACAGCTAGGGACTCCAGATATGAGAGTACCGATCCAATATGCTTTAACATATCCAGATCGGTTACCATTAAAAACAGCGCAAACATTAAACTTAGCGAAAGTCGGTCAACTCCATTTTGCAGAAATGGACTTTGATAGATTTCGCTGCCTAAAATTTGCCTATGAAGCAGGAATTGCTGGAGGGACACTTCCGACCGTTCTTAATGCGGCAAATGAAATAGCGGTTGAGGCGTTTCTAAAAGGAAAGATCACCTTTTTGCAAATTGAAGATTTAATTGAAAATGCGTTAACGAAGCATCAATCAATAATGGAGCCAAGTTTAGCAGAAATTAAAGCGGTTGACGACGAGACACGCAAGTATGTGAATTCACTTCTATAAAAAAAGGGTGGTTATAATTTGAACACAGTCATAGCCTTTATCATTATTTTTGGGGCACTCGTATTTTTCCATGAATTAGGACATTTTATCTTTGCAAAACGAGCAGGTATTCTTTGTCGTGAATTTGCAATAGGAATGGGTCCGAAAGTCTTCTCATATAAAAAAGGAGAGACTCTCTATACGATTCGTTTATTGCCGATTGGCGGATATGTTCGCATGGCTGGAGAAGATCCCGAGATGGCTGAAATTAAACCAGGCTATCGTGTAGGACTAATACTGGACAAAAATGAAGTGATCGAGAAGATCATACTAAACAACAAAGAAAAGTATCCGGATGCTAGGATCATTGAAGTGGAATATGCCGATATTGAACAAAAATTACAAATAAAAGGCTATGAAGAGGGAGAAGAAGATGTTTTAAAAACCTTCTCTATTAGTCGAAATGCATATTTAGTGGAAAACGGTGCAGAAACACTGATCGCGCCATATGATCGTCAATTTGTTTCTAAAACTTTAGGTCAAAGAACAATGGCCATTTTCGCTGGACCGATGATGAATTTTGTATTAGCCTTTCTTATTTTTGTTATTATTGCTTTATGGCAAGGAGTACCGACAAATGAGCCCATCTTAGGTAAGTTAACTCCAGATGGAATGGCTATGCAATCCGGTTTACAAGAAGGGGACGAGGTTCAAAGTATCGATGGCGGTGAAATTTCTACTTGGGAAGATGTAGTAGAAATTATTCGCCAAAACCCTGAAAATGAATTAGAGTTTTTGGTTTCTAGAAACGGTGAGGAGCTTGAGATTCCAGTTACACCAAAAGCTCAAGACGTGGATGGTACAGAAATCGGAATCATTGGCGTATATAACCCAATGGAAAAATCTCCAGTAAAGTCTGTGACGTACGGATTTAAAGAAGTATACTATTGGACAGTTGAAATTTTCTCTATGCTTGGAAAATTAATCGTTGGGCAATTTTCAATTGATGCACTGTCTGGTCCAGTTGGTATTTATGAATCAACAGCCACCGTTGCTAAATCTGGAGTTATGTACCTGATGAAGTGGGCGGGAATTTTAAGTATTAATCTTGGTATTATGAACTTGCTTCCAATTCCTGCTTTAGACGGTGGAAGATTGATGTTCTTTGCAGTAGAAGCATTGAGAGGAAAGCCGATTGATCGTCAAAAAGAAGGCATGGTTCATTTCATTGGATTTGCTCTTTTGATGCTCCTAATGCTAGTAGTTACTTGGAATGATATACAAAGGATATTCCTTTAATCTGACATGAGGCTGTCCCATAAAGAGGTGTCAGACACTTCAAGGGGCAGCCTTAAAATATAAATTTATTAAAATGAATTGGTCGAAGAGGTGCTAGTAGATGAAACAGAGTATGACGCTAATCCCAACTTTAAGGGAAGTTCCAGCAGATGCCGAAATTAAAAGTCATCAGCTATTATTAAGAGCTGGTTTTGTTAGACAAAACGCTAGTGGAATTTATAGTTATTTACCAATGGCTCAGCGAGTACTAAAAAAAATTGAGACGATTGTTCGTGAAGAGATGGACAACGCAGGTGCTGTGGAACTGCTTATGCCTGCTCTGCAACAAGCAGAGCTTTGGCAGGAATCAGGTCGTTGGTACACTTACGGACCTGAATTGATGAGATTGCATGACCGCCATGATAGAGAGTTTGCTCTTGGTGCAACTCATGAGGAAGTAATTACCAGCTTAGTAAGAGACGAAGTAAAATCCTATAAGCGATTGCCGTTAACACTTTACCAAATTCAAACGAAGTTTAGAGATGAGAAAAGACCACGTTTTGGTTTACTGCGTGGAAGAGAGTTTATCATGAAGGATGCTTATTCATTCCACTCTTCTCAAGAAAGTCTTGATGAAGTATATGATCGTTTATTTACTGCCTACTCTAATATTTTTAGTCGTTGCGGTTTGGACTTCCGTGCAGTTATAGCGGATTCTGGAGCAATGGGTGGAAAGGATACGCATGAGTTTATGGTGCTATCTGATGTTGGGGAAGATACGATTGCGTACTCTGACACTTCTAACTATGCGGCTAATATTGAAATGGCACCAGTAGTGAATACGTATGAAAAATCAGATGAGCCACAAAATGAGATGGAAAAGGTTCTGACTGAAAATAAGAAGTCAATTGAAGAAGTGGTAGGATTTTTAAATGTTGATGCATCAAAATGCATTAAATCACTTCTGTTTAAAGTAGATGATCAATATGTACTTGTGCTTGTTCGTGGCGACCACGAAGTGAACGATATTAAGTTAAAGAACTTATACTCAGCGAGCATCGTTGAACTAGCAACTCCGGAAGAGACGAAGGAAATCCTTGGTTGTTCTATTGGTTCATTAGGACCAGTTGGAGTAAATAAAGTGGAGATCGTTGCTGACCCAGCCGTTCAAGCAATTGTTAACGGAGTATGCGGAGCAAACGAAGAACACCATCACTTCATTAACGTAAATGCTGATAGAGATTTTTCGGTAACAAAGTACGCTGATATTCGTTTTATTCAAGAAGGAGATCTATCTCCAGACGGTCAAGGCAAAATTGTTTTTGCAAAGGGAATAGAAGTAGGGCATGTATTTAAGCTTGGAACTCGTTATAGTGAAGCTATGAATGCTACCTATTTAGATGAAAACGGAAAATCACAGCCAATGATTATGGGTTGTTATGGTATTGGTGTATCTAGAACGTTAGCTGCTGTGGCCGAGCAATTTAATGATGAAAATGGTCTCGTATGGCCAGCTCAAATTGCACCTTTCGAAGTACATTTGATTCCAATCAACTTGAAAGATGAAGCTCAAGCGAAACTAGCATCAGAGTTATATGAACAATTAAAAGCTCAGGCGTTCGAAGTTCTTATGGACGACCGTGCCGAAAGACCAGGAGTAAAGTTCGCTGATTCAGACTTAATCGGTCTACCTGTACGTGTAACCGTTGGTAAAAAAGCAGCTGATGGAATTGTAGAACTAAAAGTTCGTAAAACTGGTGAAATGTTAGAAGTTCACAAAGATGACCTACAACAAACAATTGCTGACTTATTAAAATAAATGATTAGTTATTCGGATCCGCTCAACACGGATCCGATTTTTTTCCCATTGATTGGTTATCTGTTAAAAAGGCTTTCAATAATTTCTTTATGATATAATAACTACTAGTTTGACTAGAGATGAAATGGAGAGGAGAGAGTTGATGAACGGATCATCAGGTAAGGAACGATTCCAACTATTGCTCCAGCAGCTACAACTAACGGATGACAGAATCATGCCGTATTTTCAAGATGCTATAATTGACAAAGTATTAATTGAAAAATCTAAAAGACAATGGAGTTTTTATTTTTCGTTTGAGAAGATTTTACCTATTAACGTCTATCAAACGTTCACCAATAAATTACAAACAACCTTCTCACATATTGCCTCAATCTCCTACAACATACAGGTAAGGGATCAGCAAGTGACTGAGGATTTAATACTAGAATATTGGAACAGTTGCATACAGCAAATTGATGGTATATCACCACCATTAATTAAGCTATTAAATGAACAAAAGCCAAAAGTCCAAGGTTCAAAAATCACCATCTTTGTTGGCAATGATCTCGAAGGCTTGGCCATAAAAAGGAAATATGCAAGCTTTATTTCTGATGCCTACGGCTTTTTCGGATTTCCTCAAGTTGTGATTGATACCGAGATTAGCACAGAAGCCTCTACAGAACAATATGAGCAATTTCTCGAGGCAAAAATGAGGGAAGACAAGGAAAGAGGTATGCAGGCAGCGATCGAAATGGATAAGCAGGAAGCAGAGAAAGAAGCTGCTGGCGGTACGGGTGAATACACCGGTCCATTAACCATTGGATTAACTATTAAAGATGATTCTGATTTTAGAAAAATCCAAGAAATTGTTGATGAAGAACGTAGAGTCGTTGTGGAAGGGTATATTTTTGCTGCTGAAACAAGAGAGCTTCGCAGTGGGAGAACTCTATTAACCTTTAAAGTTACTGATTATACAAGCTCGATCATGGTAAAAATGTTCTCTCGTGATAAAGAGGATGCCGCTCTATTCCAAAACGTGAAAAAGGGTATGTGGGTGAAAGTAAGAGGAAGTATCCAAAACGATACATTCGTACGTGATCTAGTGATGATTGGAAATGATATTAATGAAATTAAGCCAATTGAGCGTCAGGACACATCATCTGAAAAGCGTGTAGAGCTCCATCTCCACACACCTATGAGTCAGATGGACGCTGTGTCACCAGTTAGTACATTAGTATCTCAAGCAAAAAAATGGGGACATAAAGCAATTGCAATTACAGACCATGCGGTAGCACAGTCCTTTCCGGAAGCATTTGGAGCAGGGAAAAAGAACGATATTAAGATTCTGTACGGGGTGGAAGTAAATCTCGTAAATGATGGTGTTCCGATTGCGTATAACGAAGCAGAGAGACTGTTAGCAGAAGAAACGTATGTGGTATTTGACGTTGAAACAACTGGTTTATCAGCCGTTTACAATACGATTATTGAACTTGCTGCGGTAAAGATTAAAAATGGAGAAATAATCGACCGATTTGAAGCGTTTGCTAACCCGCATCATCCTTTATCAGCCACGATTATGAATTTAACGGGAATTACCGATGATATGCTAAAGGATGCTCCAGAGGTAGAAGAGGTGCTCGGTAAATTTAAAGAGTGGACGGGCAATGACATACTAGTTGCCCACAATGCTTCTTTCGATATGGGATTTTTGAATGTTGGCTACAAGAAATATGGTCTCGGACGTGCAGAAAACCCGGTCATCGATACGTTAGAACTAGCTCGTTTTTTATATCCTGATATGAAGAATCATCGATTAAATACGTTAGCTAAGAAATTTAATATAGAGTTAACACAGCATCACCGTGCGATTTACGACACAGAAGCAACGGGTTATCTGCTATTAACGATGCTGAAGGATGTAATGGAGAAAGGAATACAGTATCATAATCAACTGAATGACAATATGGGTCAAGGAAATGCCTATCAACGGGCACGACCATACCACTGTACGCTTTTAGCACAAAATGATGTAGGGTTGAAGAACTTATTTAAGCTCATTTCTATATCTCATTTAAACTATTTTTACCGTGTTCCGAGAATTCCACGCTCTGTATTACAAAAGCATCGCGAAGGAATTTTAATTGGTTCTGGTTGTGATAAAGGCGAAGTATTCGAGGGTATGATGCAAAAGGCTCCTGAAGAAGTAGAAGAGCCAGCGCGTTTCTACGATTACATCGAGGTACATCCGAAAGCGGTATATGCTCATTTATTAGAGTTAGAGTTAGTTAATGATGAAAAATCATTAGAGGATATTATAGCTAATATTGTGAAACTTGGTGAAAAGCTAGAGATTCCTGTTGTTGCTACTGGAAATGTACATTACCTAAACCCAAATGATAAAATTTATCGAAAAATATTAGTGAACTCTCAAGGTGGAGCCAATCCTCTTAATCGTCATAATCTGCCTGATGTTCATTTCCGTACGACGAATGAAATGCTAGATGCATTTTCGTTTCTAGGAAAAGATAAAGCGCGTGAGATTGTCATTACGAATACCAACAAGATTGCCGATATGATAGATACGATTAAGCCGATTAAAGATGACTTGTACACTCCGAAAATTGAGGGCGCAGACGAAGAAATGCGTCAAATGAGTTACGATATGGCAAGAAGCATTTACGGTGATGAACTTCCAGAAATTGTGGAGGCAAGACTTGAAAAAGAACTAAAGAGTATTATCGGTCATGGGTTTGCTGTTATCTATTTGATTTCGCATAAGCTCGTGAAAAAATCGCTTGATGATGGGTACCTAGTTGGTTCGCGTGGATCGGTTGGTTCGTCCCTTGTTGCCACGATGACAGAGATAACAGAAGTAAACCCATTACCGCCACATTATGTCTGTCCGACATGTAAGCATTCGGAATTCTTTAATGACGGTTCCGTTGGTTCAGGATTTGACTTACCGGATAAGGACTGTCCAAATTGCGGAAGCAAGTACAAAAAAGATGGACACGATATCCCGTTCGAGACTTTCCTAGGGTTCAAAGGTGATAAAGTTCCCGATATAGATTTGAACTTCTCCGGTGAATACCAACCTCGTGCGCATAACTATACGAAGGTGCTGTTTGGTGAAGATTATGTATATCGTGCCGGTACAATTGGTACGGTAGCTGATAAGACCGCGTTCGGGTATGTGAAGGCGTATCAGCAAGATAATAATCTTCAAATCCGTGGAGCGGAGATTGAAAGATTAGCAATGGGGTGTACCGGTGTAAAAAGAACAACTGGTCAGCATCCAGGCGGAATTATCGTTGTTCCAGATTATATGGAAATTTATGATTTCTCGCCTATACAATTTCCAGCAGATGATAAGACCTCTGAATGGAAAACAACCCATTTCGACTTCCACTCGATTCACGATAACTTATTAAAGCTCGATATTCTAGGGCACGATGATCCGACCGTGATTCGTATGCTTCAGGACTTAAGCGGAATTGATCCCAAGACCATTCCGACCGATGATCCTGAAGTAATGAAGATATTTAGTGGGACAGAAGCGCTAGGAGTTACCGAAGATCAGATTATGTGTAAAACGGGAACACTTGGTATACCAGAGTTCGGAACGCGTTTCGTAAGACAAATGCTAGAAGATACAAAACCTACCACTTTCTCGGAGTTGGTCCAAATTTCAGGACTCTCCCACGGAACGGACGTATGGTTAGGAAATGCGCAAGAGCTAATCCATAACAACATCTGTAACCTGAGTGAAGTTATTGGCTGTCGTGACGACATCATGGTTTATCTAATCTATCAAGGATTAGAGCCATCTTTTGCCTTTAAGATCATGGAGTCAGTTCGTAAAGGAAAAGGCTTAAGTGATGATATGGAAGAAGAGATGCGAAAGAATGAAGTACCAGAATGGTATATTGATTCTTGTAAAAAGATCAAATACATGTTCCCGAAGGCCCACGCCGCTGCTTACGTTCTAATGGCCGTAAGGATTGCTTACTTTAAAGTGCATCATCCAATCCTTTATTACGCAGCCTATTTTACAGTTAGAGCTGAGGATTTTGATATTGATGCGATGGTGAAAGGTTCTTCAGCAATCCGAGCAGTAATTGAAGAAATCAATGCAAAAGGGTTAGATGCTTCAACCAAGGAAAAAAATACCTTAACCGTCCTTGAATTGGCATTAGAGATGAACGAGCGAGGGTTCTCTTTTGCAAAGGTAGATTTGTACCGTTCGAGTGCAACAGAATTCATTATTGAAGGAAATAAGCTGATTCCTCCATTTAATTCCATTCCTGGTTTAGGAACGAATGCCGCTCTCAACATTGTAAAAGCACGTGAGGATGGAGAGTTCCTATCTAAGGAGGACCTGCAGCAAAGAGGGAAGGTTTCAAAGACTATTATTGAGTATCTCGATAACCACGGATGTCTAGAAGCGTTACCTGATCAAAACCAACTTTCCTTATTTTGAAAATGTTGTCAACGAAGGTGCAACCCTAGTGAAACAGCTATTGCATTTGCATAAACGGTATGGTTATGGTATAGTTTTATTGGAAATACTAAGAATAACTCTCGTTTACAAGAGTGGGGACTTCCCCGCTCTTTCGTGTTGTATGGACTCTATTTTAGGAGATTAGCTACTTTAGGTTGGTTAGGAGGAATAAAATGAGCAAGGTAATTGAAGTAGTTGAACAAATCGTAGAACCAATTGTTAATGACCTCAACCTTGAATTAGTTGATATTGAATATGTGAAGGAAGGAAAAAGCTGGTTTCTTCGCGTATTTATAGATAAAGAGCAAGGCATTGACATTGAAGAGTGTGGAATGGTAAGTGAAAAATTAAGCGAAAAGCTTGATGAGCTAGATCCTATTCCTTATAACTATTTCCTTGAAGTTTCTTCTCCTGGTGCAGAGCGTCCATTGAAGAAACAGAAGGACTATGAAAAAGCGGTTGGGAAAAATGTACATATTAAGACGTACGAGCCTATCGATGGTGAAAAAATATTCGAAGGCGTGTTAACGAACTTTACGGGAGACACCGTAACAGTTGAAGTAAAGATTAAGACGAGAAAGAAAACGATTGAAATACCTTTTGAAAAGGTAGCAAGTGCTCGCCTAGCGGTTACTTTCTCATAATTCATATAACAAATTCACATGAGAGACATTTAGAGTGTTAAAGGGGGACCATTTTCATGAGCAGTGAACTATTAGATGCTCTTATTTTGCTTGAAAAGGAAAAAGGAATTTCACGAGATGTGATTATTGAGGCAATTGAAGCGGCGCTTATCTCTGCCTACCGTAGAAATTTCAATCAAGCACAAAACGTTCGAATCGACCTAAATTTAGGTGTTGGAACGATGCGTGTTTTTGCTCGTAAAGAAGTCGTTGATGAAGTATTCGATCCAAGACTTGAAATTTCTATAGAAGAAGCTAGACGAATCAATCCGAATTACATGATTGAAGATGTGGTAGAGCTTGAGGTAACACCAAAGGATTTTGGACGCATTGCTGCACAAACAGCGAAACAAGTCGTTACTCAACGTGTTCGTGAAGCAGAAAGAGGAATTATTTACTCTGAATTTATCGACCGCGAAGAAGATATAATGACTGGTATCGTCCAACGTTTGGACTCAAAGTTTATCTATGTGAGCTTAGGGAAAATTGAAGCGATTCTCCCGGCGAACGAACAAATGCCAAACGAGCGTTATAAGCCACATGATCGTATTAAGGTGTTCATAACGAAAGTAGAAAAAACTACTAAAGGCCCACAAATTTTTGTTTCAAGAACACATCCAGGTCTTTTAAAGAGACTGTTTGAGATTGAAGTTCCAGAAATTTATGATGGGACAGTTGAAATCAAATCTGTTTCTCGTGAAGCAGGTGACCGCTCAAAAATCTCTGTTCATTCTGATAATCCAGAAGTTGATCCAGTAGGAGCATGCGTAGGCCCAAAAGGTGCTCGTGTTCAAGCAATTGTCAACGAGTTAAAGGGAGAAAAGATCGATATTGTTAAATGGTCGGATGATCCTTTTGTATTTGTAGCAAATGCGCTCAGCCCATCTAAAGTACTTGATGTAATCGTCAATGAAGAAGACAAGGCAACAACAGTAGTTGTTCCAGATTATCAACTGTCACTTGCGATTGGTAAAAGAGGCCAAAATGCACGTTTAGCAGCTAAGTTGACCGGTTGGAAAATTGATATTAAATCAGAAACAGATGCAAGAGAAGCTGGTATCTTCCCTCGTGAAGAAGGAATTCTATCGTTCGATGATGAAGAGGAAGACGTCCACGCAGATACAGATTTACATTTAGAGTACGTAGAAGAGCAGGAGTAAGAAAGGGGTGGATGATGGTGAACACGAATAGGAAGGTTCCATTAAGAAAATGTGTTGCTACCGGAGAAATGCGACCGAAGAAAGAACTTGTTCGCATCGTTCGCTCGAAGGAAGGCGAGGTCTCCATCGACTTAACCGGTAAAAAGTCGGGTCGAGGTGCCTACCTTACGAAAGACAAAGAAGCTATTCTTTTAGCGAAGAAAAAGAATATTTTATCGAATCAATTGCAAGTTCAAGTAACCGATTCTGTGTACGAAGAATTATTGGAGCTTGTTGAGAAGGAGAATTGACAATCCGAATGAAGCAAAATCAATGGATGTCATTGCTTGGCTTAGCCAATCGAGCGCGTAAAGTGATTTCTGGGGAGGAACTTTCCATTAAGGAGGTTCGCAGCAATAAAGCAAAATTAGTTTTGCTTTCAGCAGATGCATCCCAAAACACACAGAAAAAAGTGACAGATAAATGCAAATCCTATAACATTCCTTGTAAAATAGTTGAGAACCGCTTTTTACTCGGTCAAGCGATCGGAAAAGAAGCCCGTGTAGTCGTGGCCGTTCTAGATGAAGGATTTGCCAAGAAGCTAAAGACGTTGCTCGATTAATTCTAGCGGGGGTGTAAACATGAGTAAAATGCGAGTGTATGAATATGCAAAAAAACATAATGTTTCTAGTAAAGAACTCATTACAAAATTAAAAGATATGAATATCGAGGTTTCTAACCATATGACAATGATTGAAGACGATACAGTTAAAAAGCTTGACGAACAATATGCTAAGGGTGGTAACGGGGAAAAGAAGGAAGCTCCAAAGCAGACATCAGAACAAAAGCCTGCTGCCGTTCAAGTACAATCCAAGACAAAGGCTAGTGCTTTTGATGAGGATGACGATCGTAATGTGGCTCCTGCGAAAGTAAAAGTGAAAACAGGTCCGAAGGCTATCCAAGGGAAAAAAGGTGCCCAAGAAAACCAATCAAAAGAAACAAAAGCTTTTAATGGTAAAAAGGGGAAAAACAACCAACAAAGAGGCCGTGTTCAACACCAGTCGCAGCCACCACAGCCACCTAAAAAGAAAGAATTACCTGCAAAAATCACTTTTACTGAATCGCTTACAGTTGCCGAGTTAGCTAAAAAGCTTCACCGTGAACCATCTGAAATCATTAAGAAATTGTTCTTATTAGGTGTAATGGCTACCATTAACCAATCACTAGACAAGGATGCAATTGAACTAATTGCGGCTGAATATGGTGTGGAAGTTGAAGAAGAAATTAAGATCGATGTTACTGATCTTGAAGTATACTTCACAGAAGATAATGATGCAGATTTAGTGGAAAGACCTTCTGTTGTAACTATTATGGGTCACGTTGACCACGGGAAAACGACTTTACTTGATTCAATCCGTAACACAAAGGTTACTGCAGGAGAAGCCGGTGGAATCACTCAGCATATCGGTGCTTACCAAGTAGAAGAAAACGGTAAGAGAATTACATTCCTTGATACACCAGGTCACGCTGCTTTCACAACGATGCGTGCGCGTGGAGCAAAAATTACGGATATTACGATTTTAGTAGTTGCAGCAGATGATGGGGTTATGCCACAAACAATCGAAGCAATTAACCACGCAAAAGCGGCAGAGGTTCCAATTATTGTTGCTGTGAACAAAATGGATAAAGAAAGTGCAAACCCTGATCGCGTCATGCAGGAGTTAACAGAATATGGTTTAGTTCCTGAAGCTTGGGGTGGAGACACGATTTTCGTTCCGCTTTCAGCTTTAAAAGGAGAAGGAATCGACAATTTATTAGAAATGATCCTTCTTGTTGGAGAAGTAGAAGAATATAAAGCAAATCCAAATCGTAAGGCAATCGGTACAGTTATCGAAGCTCAACTAGATAAAGGTAGAGGTTCGGTTGCTACACTTCTAGTTCAAAACGGTACATTACGAATTGGTGATCCAATCGTAGTTGGTACAACTTTTGGACGTGTTCGTGCAATGGTTAATGACCTTGGTCGTCGTGTGAAAGAAGCTGGTCCATCTACTCCTGTTGAAATTACAGGTTTAAATGATGTACCGCTTGCAGGAGACCGCTTTGTAGTTTTTGAAGATGAAAAGACAGCTCGTCAAGTGGGAGAAGCTCGTTCACAGCTTGCTATCCAAGCATCTCGTTCAGAAAAGACACGTGTAAGTCTAGATAACTTATTTGAGCATATGAAGCAAGGGGAAATGAAGGACCTTAATCTGATCGTGAAAGCTGACGTACAAGGTTCAGCTGAAGCACTTGCAGCTGCTCTTCAAAAAATTGAAGTAGAAGGTGTAAATGTAAAAATCATTCACACTGGTGTTGGTGCGATTAATGAATCAGATATTACTTTAGCAGCTGCATCAAATGCGATTGTTATTGGATTTAACGTTCGTCCTGATAATAATGCGAAGCGCGCTGCAGAAGCGGAAGATGTAGATGTTCGCTTGCACCGTATTATTTATAAAGTAATTGAAGAAATTGAAGCAGCGATGAAAGGAATGCTTGATCCTGAATTCGAAGAGAAGATCACTGGGCAAGCTGAAGTTCGTCAAACATTCAAAGTATCGAAGGTTGGTACGATTGCTGGATCTTACGTTACGGATGGAAAAATCGCTCGTGGCAGTGGAATTCGTGTAATCCGTGATGGAATTGTTGTATTTGAAGGTGAAATTGACGCGCTTAAGCGTTTCAAGGATGACGCAAAGGAAGTATCTCAAGGGTATGAGTGCGGAATTACCATCAAAAACTATAATGATGTAAAAGAAGGGGACGTAATCGAAGCCTTCGTTATGCAAGAAGTGGAACGTAAATGATCATTGGCTTAGCCGCCTGTGAATGCCTCATTTATGATGCCCATTCTTTAAAAGACAAAAGAGCTGTCCTTCAACGTATTATCACGAGACTTAGACAACGATACAATCTGTCTGTAGCAGAGGTTGATTATCAAGATACATGGCAGCGTACCAAAATCGCTATTGTATCGGTAGCATCCTCAAAAGTAGCCGTTGAAAGAGAGCTGCAACATGCATTAAAGTTAATTGATTCATTTCCAGAAATCGAACGCACAATAACGGACTTGGAATGGATATAATAACATAAACGAGGGGGATATCACTCTTCCTCATATGCATGTATATCATGCGTAAAACAAATAGATAAATCGTTCCCTATAGACAGTGCTTATTTTTCAGCATTGTTTTCTAAGGATGACAAAGAGGTGACTACCATGAGCCTTAGATCTAATCGAGTTGGAGAACAAATGAAGAAAGAACTTGGGGAAATTATTGGTCGAAAAATAAAGGACCCACGTATTGGCTTTGTGACTGTTACAGATGTACAAGTAACAGGTGATCTTCAACAAGCAAAGGTGTTTATTTCTGTGTTAGGTGATGACCTTCAAAGAGAGAATACACTGAAGGGGTTAGCTAAAGCAAAAGGATTTATTCGTTCGGAAATCGGGCAGAGAATTCGTCTTAGAAAGACTCCTGAAATTACATTTGAATTTGATGAATCGATTGACTATGGAAATCGAATCGAAAATCTTCTGTATCAAATTAAGGAAGAGACGAAGGAAGAACGGACCGAACGTGAAGATTGATCAAAGGGGATAGACATCATGTCTATCCTTTTTTTCTAATTGAAAAAACCAGGAGGATCAGAAATGGAAGGGATTTTGCCATTATTTAAGCCTAAAGGGATGACATCTCACGATTGTGTCTTTAAGCTTAGAAAAATACTGCGGATGAAGCGGATAGGGCATACAGGTACACTTGACCCTGAGGTAGATGGAGTCTTACCGATTTGCCTTGGACGAGCAACAAAGGTTGCAGAATACATAACAGATGCAGGAAAAGTATACGAGGGTGAAGTAACGCTTGGCTTTGCTACAACAACCGAGGATGCTACGGGTGAAGTGGTTGAAAGGAAAGTCATTGAAACTTTGATTACTCGCGAGCAAATAAAAGCTGTGTTATTGGAACTGACAGGTGAGATTTCTCAAACCCCACCTATGTTCTCAGCGGTCAAGGTAAATGGAAAACGTTTGTATGAGTATGCAAGAAAAGGAATTGAAGTGGAACGCCCTACAAGACAGGTGACAATCTATTCAATTGAGCTTTTAGACGACCGTGAAATGTTTGAAGGAGAAACCATTTCTTTTCGATTTCGTGTTGCTTGTAGCAAGGGAACATATATTAGAACGTTAGCGGTTATGATCGGAGAACGACTAGGTTACCCTGCCCATATGTCTGACTTAAGACGCACCGAGTCAGCCTCATTTTCTCTAGACGACTGTAAGACACTTTCCGAAGTAGAGGAAATGGTAAACAACGGAACAATATTAAACGCTTTATATCCCATTGAAAGAGCGCTTATTCATTTGCCGAAATATCAAATAAGTGATAAATTAGTTGAGAAAGTGAAAAATGGAGCTGTTCTTGAAATACCTGAAATACTACAGGATATTAAACAACCCATTGTTCTTGAAACGATGGATCATAAGGCGCTAGCTATATACATGCACCATCCTCATAAGCCTAATCTAATGAAGCCAACAAAGGTACTACATATAGAGAATTAGGTTGGTAAAGAAAGGGAGAAAGCTTGTGGAAGTTTTAAATATTACACATCCTCATCAATTCTCAAAGGATATGTTTCAACCAATGGTCGTTGCTCTTGGTTATTTTGATGGGGTACATTTAGGACATAAGAGAGTGATCGATACGGCTTCGAAAATAGCCAAGGAAAAGGGAATAAAAAGTGCGGTTATGACATTTACTCCGCATCCATCAGTTGTACTTAAAAAGGTGGAAAAGGTTGAGTATATTACCCCGTTAGAAGAAAAGATCAAAATTATTTCTGAACAACAGGTTGATTACTTATTTGTTGTCAATTTTACAAGCGAATTTGCCAACCTACTGCCACAGGAGTTTGTCGACCAATACTTAATCGAACTAGGTGCTGTTCACGTTGTCGCTGGCTTTGATTATTCTTACGGAAAGCTTGGTAAAGGTACGATGGAAACTCTACCGTTTCATTCAAGACAAGCTTTCACCTTTACCGTTGTTCCTAAGCTCGAAAGCCATGATGAAAAAATTAGTTCAACTTTAATCAGAAATAATATAAAAAATGGTCAACTTGAGACTCTTCCGGAGTTACTCGGCCGTTACTATACGACAACAGGAATAGTTGTTCACGGTGACAAAAGAGGAAGAACGATAGGGTTTCCAACAGCAAATATTGACTTAAATGAGGAATATATTTTACCGCCACTAGGTGTTCACGCTGTACGAATGCTTGTAAATGGAAAATGGCAAGAAGGTGTGTGTAACATCGGGTTTAAACCAACTTTTAATAAGGAAAAATCCAATAGGCCAAGTGTCGAAGTCCATATTTTTGACTTTGATGATCAAATTTATGGAGAGTATGTAACGATAGAATGGCATAAATACCTCCGTTCGGAACAGAAATTTTCTGGAATTGATGAACTTGTGGCGCAAATCGAGCGAGATAAACAAAATTCACTGCTTTACTTTGAAAATTCAAAGACTAAGCCTTGCAATTTGTCATAAAAAAGTGTATTCTAAGAAACGTACGAAATGAACCTTTGCTTGGCTAGTCGATTCACCGACGCTGGCTCAGTTACAGGGGATTGAAATAATAGGAGGTGAAACGGATGGCAATCACTAAAGAACGTAAAAATGAACTTATTAATGAGTACAAAACTCATGAAAGCGACACTGGATCTCCAGAAGTTCAAATCGCTGTCCTTACTGAGGAAATCAACAACTTAAATGAACACTTACGTACTCATAAGAAGGACCACCACTCACGTCGCGGTCTTTTAAAAATGGTAGGTAGACGTCGTAACTTATTAACATACCTTCGTAACAAGGATGTTACTCGTTACCGTGAACTAATCACGAAGCTTGGCTTACGTCGCTAATCTTTAAAGCGGGATTCTTTCCCGCTTTTTTGTTAGCAATAAATTTCTATCAAAGAGCTTTTTAAGGATTCATATTTATGTACATACTATAGAATATTCGCCTATATTCTTATATTTGTTCTCCATTACGGGATAGAACAATTTATATACATGTAAATACACGTTAACATACCAAAGAGAATTGGTAGAGAGGGGTAAAAAATGGGACAAGACAAGAAAATCTATTCGATAGAATGGGCTGGTCGTAAGCTTTCCGTCGAAATTGGGCAGCTTGCTAAACAAGCAAACGGCGCAGTGCTCGTTCGCTATGGCGATACAGCAGTACTTAGTACGGCTACAGCATCGAAGGAACCGAAGAAACTCGATTTCTTTCCATTAACAGTAAACTATGAGGAGCGTCTATACGCGGTAGGTAAAATTCCTGGTGGATTTATTAAACGTGAAGGACGTCCGAGTGAAAAAGCAATACTAGCTAGCCGTTTAATTGACAGACCGATTCGTCCATTGTTTGCTGATGGATTCCGTAATGAAGTTCAAGTAGTTAGTATGGTAATGAGTGTGGATCAAGACTGCTCATCTGAAATGGCAGCTATGTTTGGTTCATCTCTGGCACTTTCTGTTTCAGATATTCCTTTTGAAGGTCCAATTGCAGGTGTAACAGTTGGCCGCATTGATGGTCAATTTATTATTAATCCTTCTGTTGCAGAAACAGAAAAGAGCGATATGCACTTAGTTGTTGCTGGAACAAAAGATGCAATTAACATGGTTGAAGCTGGCGCAGAAGAAGTACCAGAAGAAACGATGCTAGAAGCAATAATGTTTGGACATGAAGAAATCAAGAGATTAATCGCATTCCAAGAAGAAATTGCTGCTGAAATTGGGAAAGAAAAGACTGAAGTTAATTTATATCAACTAGATGCTGAACTTGAAGCGGAAATTCGTGAAATGTGCGAAGCAGACATGATTAAAGCCATTCAAGTTCAAGAAAAGCACGCTCGTGAAGATGCTATCCGTGCGGTAAAGGATACGGTTATTGCAAAATACGAGGAAGAAGAAGCAGAAGACGAAGACTTAAAACAAGTAAAACAAATTTTAGATAAAATGGTTAAAGGCGAAGTTCGCCGTTTAATTACAGAAGAAAAGGTTAGACCTGATGGCCGTAATCCAGAGGAGATTCGTCCGCTATCATCAGAGGTAGCTCTGCTTCCTCGTACACATGGTTCTGGTCTGTTCACTCGTGGACAAACTCAAGCATTGAGTATTTGTACACTTGGGGCTTTAGGAGATGTACAAATTCTAGACGGACTAGGAATTGAAGAAGAAAAGCGGTTCATGCACCACTATAACTTCCCGAATTTCTCTGTTGGAGAAACTGGTCCTATGCGTGGGCCTGGTCGTCGTGAAATTGGACATGGTGCGTTAGGTGAGCGTGCATTAGAACCAATTATTCCTTCTGAAAAGGATTTCCCGTACACGATTCGTCTTGTATCAGAAGTGTTAGAATCAAACGGTTCTACATCCCAAGCAAGTATATGTGCGAGTACTTTGGCAATGATGGACGCTGGTGTTCCAATTAAAGCTCCTGTAGCTGGTATTGCGATGGGTCTTGTGAAATCTGGTGAGCATTACACAATCCTTACTGATATCCAAGGAATGGAAGACCATCTGGGCGATATGGACTTTAAAGTGGCTGGTACGTCAAAAGGTGTAACAGCTTTACAAATGGATATTAAAATCGAAGGCTTATCAAGACAAATTCTTGAAGAAGCATTGCAGCAAGCAAAGAAAGGCCGTATGCAAATTCTTGATTCAATGCTTGCGACGATTTCAAATCCGAAAGAACAGCTTTCTAAGTATGCACCAAAGATTATTACAATTTATATCAACCCTGATAAGATTCGTGATGTTATTGGACCAAGCGGAAAGCAAATCAATAAGATTATTGAAGAAACTGGCGTAAAAATTGATATCGAGCAAGATGGTACAGTCTTCATCTCATCTACTAATGAAGAAATGAACCAAAAAGCTAAGAAAATCATTGAAGACATCGTTCGTGAAGTTGAAATTGGACAAATGTATTTAGGGAAAGTAAAACGAATTGAAAAATTCGGAGCATTTGTTGAGCTATTTAGCGGAAAAGATGGATTAGTTCACATTTCTGAACTTGCTGAAGAAAGAGTAGGCAAAGTAGAAGATGTGGTAGCTATTGGTGATGAGATCTTAGTAAAAGTTATGGAAATCGATAAGCAAGGCCGTGTAAACTTGTCACGTAAAGTCGTTCTTAAGGAACAACGTGAACAAAAAGAACAAGCCCAAAAATAAAGAGTGACAACGAAAAGCCAGGTCTTCCCTGGCTTTTTCCATACAACATAATGGCATCGCTTACAATTAGTTGGTTTTTAGTGCATAGAAAGAATTGTCCTTTGCTTGTTCTACCTTGTCCTTTCTCTACATAATGTACAAGTGAAGGAGGAGAAAATGAATGAAGAAACTAATTACTATTACTATAATTGGTATGCTCTCTATTATGTTAGTTAATAATCCGCTTACGGATCGATACGTACATGGATTAAAGGTGATAAATATTCCTGCTTCAGGTCAAAAAAATGCCCTGTATATGGAGATTGAAGAAATAGCAAAAGAATACGAAAAACCAGCTCAAGATGCAAAGATTGACCCTGTTTGGAAGGCCATTCCTGGATATAACGGCTTAAAAGTCGACATTTCTGCTAGTTATGCTAAGATGAAAAAGGACGGGAAATTCGATGCAGCCAAACTCGTATACATACAGACAACACCAGCAGTTCATTTAAAGGATTTGCCCCCGACCGCCATTTATAAAGGCCACCCAGATAAGCCAATGGTTTCGTTTATTATAAATGTCGCATGGGGAAATGAGTACCTTGGACCAATTTTGGAAACGTTAAAAAAGAATAATGTTCATGCAAGCTTTTTTCTTGAAGGAAGATGGGTAAAAGAAAATCCGGAGTTTGCAAAAATGATTGTTGAGGCCGGTCATGAAGTTGGTAACCATTCTTACACTCATCCAGATATGAAGCAAATTTCTTCAGCGAAAATTCGAGAAGAAATTGTGAAAACAAACGAAGTGATAAAAGCTACAACGGGAGAGGAAGTTGTTTGGCTCGCTCCGCCAAGTGGAAGCTACCGTGAGGAAGTAGTGAAAATTGCAGCAGAGTATAAGCTTGGAACTGTCATGTGGAGTGTCGATACCATTGACTGGCAAAAGCCAACCCCAGATCAACTTATCAACCGTGTGATGGGTAAAGTGCATAAAGGAGCTATGATTCTCATGCATCCAACCGATTCAACGGCAAAAGCTCTTGATGAGCTTATTAAACGAATTAAGCTTGAAAAATATGAAATTAATACGGTGTCTGAGTTATTGAGTGAAGAACGAATCATGAAGAAATCGGTATTAAATGAGCAAGAATAATTGATAGTCACACCAGAAAACGTATAATTATCGTAGCAGTACGCTGTAGAACAGGAGGAGTTCACGTGATAAAGAGATATACATGCCAAAATGGGGTTAGAATTGTTTTAGAAAATATCCCTACGGTTCGATCCGTCGCAATCGGAGTTTGGATCGGAACTGGCTCTCGAAATGAAACACCTGAAAATAACGGAATTTCGCATTTTCTTGAGCATATGTTTTTTAAAGGAACAAAAACTAGAAGTGCTAGGGAAATTGCAGAAAGCTTCGATAGCATTGGTGGACAAGTGAACGCCTTTACATCCAAGGAATATACTTGCTATTATGCAAAGGTTCTTGATACCCATGCTAGCTTTGCTCTTGATGTATTATCTGATATGTTTTTCCACTCGACATTTGTTGCTGAAGAATTAGATAAAGAAAAGAATGTGGTATATGAAGAAATTAAAATGTATGATGACACACCAGATGACATCGTTCATGATCTTTTAAGTAAAGCAATTTATGAAAACCATTCTCTCGGGTATCCAATCTTGGGAACAGAGGATACCTTAGCAACCTTTACAGGAGACACGCTAAAGCAATATATGCATGATACATACACCCCGGAAAATGTGGTTATTTCGGTTGCAGGAAATATTTCTGAAGCCTTTATTCAAGAAGTCGAGAAGTTGTTCGGGTCATACGAGGCAGGAAAATCGAACAATCAATTTGAAAAGCCTGAGTTTCATACAAACCGACTTTCAAGAAAGAAAGAAACGGAGCAAGCCCATTTATGTATAGGATTTGAAGGGTTACAGGTTGGGGATGAGGAAATTTATAACCTGATCACTCTAAATAATATATTAGGTGGAAGTATGAGTAGTAGGTTGTTCCAAGAGGTTCGTGAACAGCGTGGTCTTGCATATTCTGTGTATTCTTATCATTCCTCGTTCCAAGATTCTGGAGTAATCACGATTTACGGTGGTACAGGTGCAAAGCAGTTGGACGTATTATTTGATACGATTCAAGAAACCTTGTCAAAGCTAAAGGATGAAGGTATTACAGATAAGGAGCTTCGAAATAGTAAGGAGCAGCTAAAGGGTAGCTTAATGCTTAGCCTTGAAAGCACCAATAGTAGGATGAGTCGTAACGGGAAGAACGAGCTTCTATTAGGAAGACATCGTACGCTTGATGAAATTGTTGAGCAAATTGATGCCGTTTCAAAAGATGGTGTAGATGCTATGGCTAATAAAATCTTCAATGACAAGTATTCTGTGTCCTTGATTAGTCCAGACGGAGTTCTTCCAAAAAACATATAATTTTTAAAGCCTGAGATTTTCTGCTCAGGCTTTTTTGTTATTTCTTTTTATTCCTACGTATATATTTATCTTCCCTATACTAGGATATAGAGAGGACAAAAGGGGGAGAGATGAAATTGAGACTAAGTGAATTGAGCGGGAAGGAAATTGTAGATGTCAAAAAAGCAGAAAGGCTTGGTATACTTGGTCAGACGGATTTAGAGATAAACGAAAGCAATGGCCAAATACAGGCTCTTTTAATTCCCTCGGTCAAATGGTTTGGTTTTAAAAGGCAAGGTGGAGAAGTAAGAGTTCCATGGAAGCATATAAAAACAATTGGGACGGATATGATTATCATTGATATTCAAGAGGAGTAAAGAACTGTGCATAGGCATCAGTTCTTTTTTTTATTTAGGCTTTTTTCCTAGGAAAACTCACCGATTCTGGGGTAAATACATAGTATGTTGGAGTAATGCAGTAAGATTTGGATTTGGATCATTTAAAAAGAAGGTGAGTGTTTCATGCTAACAGGGATGCAAATAGCAGTCATAGGCGGAGACGCAAGACAGCTCGAAATCGTCCGAAAGCTAACAGAGCTCGATGCGAAGCTCTCTTTGATTGGCTTTGAGCAACTCGACCATGCCTTTACTGGTGCAGTAAAGGAGAAAATGGATGAAGTAGTATTTTCAGATATAGATGCGATCATTTTGCCGGTAGCTGGAACGAATATGGAAGGTCAAGTAGAAACGATCTTCTCGAATGAAAAAGTAGTTTTAACAGCAGAACACTTAGAGCAAACACCAGAACATTGTACGATTTATTCCGGAATTTCCAATGCATACTTGAATAAAATTACGGGGGACTCCAAACGAAGACTCGTGAAATTGTTCGAACGGGACGATGTTGCTATCTATAATTCCATACCGACAGTAGAAGGTACGATTATGATGGCAATTCAGCACACCGACTTTACTATACATGGATCAACGATTATGGTGCTTGGCTTAGGGAGAGTAGGAATGAGTGTGGCACGCACATTCTCTGCTTTAGGAGCAAAAGTGAAAGTGGGAGCGAGAAAAGGAGAGCATATTGCTCGAATTACTGAAATGGCTTTAACACCATTTCACCTTGACGAACTATCGCAACAGGTGAAGGATGTTGATATTTGTATCAATACGATTCCTGATTTAGTTGTCACGGCTTCCGTTATCTCAAGAATGCCTACTCATACACTGATCATTGATTTAGCATCAAAGCCTGGTGGAACCGACTTTCGATATGCTGAAAAAAGAGGAATAAAAGCTCTTTTGGCCCCAGGACTTCCGGGCATCGTTGCTCCAAAAACGGCAGGTCAAATTTTGGCAAACGTTCTTTCTCAACTGCTGTTGGATGATATGCAATCAAGAAAGGGGAAGTAAAATGAGCTTACAAGGGAAAAAAATCGGATTCGGTTTAACGGGTTCTCACTGTACGTATGATGCTGTATATCCAGAAATAGAGAATCTTATCAATGCTGGTGCAGAAGTATTACCAGTGGTAACAAATACCGTGAAAAATACAACTACTCGCTTTGGAAAAGGTGAGGATTGGATTGAAAGAATTGAAAAGTTAACTGGAAATAAAGTGATTGATTCAATTGTTGGTGCAGAGCCGCTGGGACCAAAGATTCCATTAGACTGCATGATTATCGCTCCACTAACTGGAAATTCAATGAGTAAATTTGCTAATGCGATGACTGATTCTCCTGTGTTAATGGCTGCCAAAGCGACGTTGAGAAATGGAAAACCCGTAGTATTAGGGATTTCCACGAATGATGCTCTTGGCTTAAATGGAGTCAATTTGATGAGATTGATGGCGACAAAAAATATATATTTTATTCCGTACGGTCAAGATGACCCAGTTAAAAAACCAAATTCATTAGTCGCACGTATGACCATGCTATCCGATACAGTGGAAGCTGCTCTTTCTGGCCGACAAATTCAACCAGTACTCGTCGAAAGGTATAAAGATGCACAGTAGACTATAGAGGTAATATGCCCTCATCCAACTCTAGCAATAGACTAAAAGCCGTGTTACGAGGAAAAATAGATTCCTTTGCACGGCTTAAATAAAAAATGTACTTCATTAATGCATGAATATGTTAAAATAAATGTTATTATATAGCCATGGAACAGAATGGCGGTACAAAGGACATTTATTACATGTTGATGTTTTTAATAATGCGATAAATGTTTTACTAGAATTCATATCGAACATTAGAGATATTGGAAGGGGAATAACGAAATGGCATTATCAGAAAAAGGATTTCATGTAGCTGTTGTGGGAGCAACAGGAGCAGTAGGTCAACAAATGATTCAAACTCTTGAAAATAGAGAATTCCCAATCTCAAAATTAACGTTATTATCATCACCACGTTCAGCTGGTAGTAAAGTCCTTTTTAAAGGCGTAGAACATACGGTTCAAGTAGCAAAGCCAGAGAGCTTTGAAGGGGTCGATATTGCGTTATTTAGTGCAGGTGGAAGCGTATCACTTGAACTAGCACCAGAAGCGGTTAAGCATGGTGCTATTGTTGTGGATAACACAAGCGCATTCCGCATGGATGAAAATGTTCCACTTGTTGTACCTGAAGTAAATGAAATGGACTTACATGAACATAAAGGAATTATTGCTAATCCGAATTGCTCTACGATCCAAATGGTCGTAGCATTAGAACCAATTCGTAAGCAATATGGATTAAATAAAATTATCGTTTCAACGTATCAAGCGGTTTCTGGATCTGGTGCGGCAGCGGTGGAAGAGTTGTACGAGCAAACAAAAGCAATCGTAGCTAATGAAAGTTACGAACCAAAAATCTTGCCAGTAAAATCTGATAAAAAGCATTATCAAATTGCTTTTAATGCCATTCCACAAATTGATAAGTTCCAAGAAAACGGATTTACGTATGAAGAAATGAAAATGATTAATGAAACAAAGAAAATTATGCACTTACCAGAAATCCAAGTGGCAGCTACCTGCGTTCGTCTCCCAGTTGCGACAGGACACTCTGAGTCACTATTTGTTGAAGTAGATCAAGCTGGTATAACTGCACAGGATGTTAAGGACTTACTAGAGAATGCGCCAGGAGTCGTGCTTCAAGATGACCCGGAAAACCAACTATATCCAATGCCTGCAAATTGTGTTGGTAAAAATGATGTATTTGTTGGCCGTATTCGTAAGGATTTGGACAATGAAAAAGGCTTCCATATGTGGGTTGTTTCAGATAATCTCCTTAAAGGAGCTGCATGGAACTCTGTCCAAATCGCAGAAAGTTTAGTGAAGTTAGGTATTGTAAAATAGAAATTTAAAGCTGTAAAACTAGAGGTGTAACAATGAAAATGATTGTTCAAAAATTCGGTGGCACTTCAGTAAAAGATGAAAAAAGTCGAAATCTTGCAATTGGACATATTAAAAATGCATTAGCTGAAGGGTATAAAGTGGTGGTCGTTGTTTCCGCTATGGGTAGAAAAGGTGATCCATATGCTACAGACACTCTGCTTTCCCTTATCGGCGGTGCACAAAGTCTAATTTCTAAACGTGAACAGGACTTAATCCTGTCATGTGGGGAAGCCATTTCGAGTGTGGTCTTCTCTAACTTACTGCTTGAGGCAGGGGTTAACGCAACATCGTTAACTGGTGCGCAAGCAGGTTTTCTAACTACTGATGACCATACAAATGCGAAAATTATTAAGATGAAATGTGAGCGTGTGATTGAAGAACTAGAACAACACGATGTAGTGGTTGTTGCAGGCTTTCAAGGTGCCGCTCAAAATGGTGACATTACTACGATAGGACGTGGAGGAAGTGACACGTCAGCTGCAGCACTCGGAGCAGCTTTAAAAGCGGAGGTTATCGACATATTTACAGATGTCGAAGGAATTATGACAGCAGATCCTAGAATTGCTGAAAATGCTAGACCACTTGGGGTTGTTACGTATACAGAAGTATGTAATATGGCGTATCAGGGTGCGAAAGTCATTCACCCAAGAGCGGTTGAAATTGCTATGCAAGCGAAGGTGCCGATCCGAATTCGTTCTACTTATTCGGATGGAGAAGGAACGCTTGTTACTTCTAGTTCGAATGATCATCGCGGAAGTGATATAAAAGAACGGACAGTAACAGGTATTGCACATCTTTCACCTGTTACTCAAATTAAAGTGCTTGCTAAAAAAGGTCAATATAACCTTCAAGCTGAAGTGTTTAAATCAATGGCCAATGAGAAGATTAGCGTTGATTTTATTAACATTTCACCTAATGGCGTGGTTTACACCGTATCCAGTGAAATGACGGATAAGGCACTTACCGTTCTTCGTGATTTGGGTCATGAACCTGAGTTTGAGAAAAACTGTGCAAAAGTATCTGTTGTAGGTGCAGGAATCGCAGGTGTTCCCGGAGTTACTTCAAAGATTGTATCAGCTCTTTCTGAAAATGGAATTCGTATCCTTCAATCGGCTGATAGTCATACAACGATATGGGTTCTTGTTAAGGAAGATGATCTTGTAACAGCCGTTAACTCGTTGCATGATGCCTTTAACCTTGATGAAGAGAACTAAAGATTTTTTCTAAGTGGATTAGATTTAAAGGAGTGGCAATATGGTTTTATTTGGTCGAGTCTCTACGGCGATGGTTACGCCTTTTGATAGCAAAGGGCATATTGATTTTGCAAAAACAACATTATTAATCAATCACTTGATTGAAAACGGTTCGGATTCACTAGTTATTGCTGGAACAACCGGTGAGTCTCCAACGTTATCGAAGGAAGAAAAAATCGCATTATTTCAACATGTGGTGAAGGTTGTAGATAAGCGTGTTCCTGTTATTGCAGGAACAGGAAGCAATAACACATATGCGACCATTGAGCTAACAAAAAAAGCAGAGGAAATTGGCGTAGACGCTGTGATGATCGTTGCTCCTTATTACAATAAACCAAATCAAGAAGGGTTATATCAGCATTTTAAGGCAGCGGCTGAGGCAACAACTCTTCCTGTTATGGTGTATAATATCCCAGGTAGATCAGTTGTCAATATCTTACCAGAAACAATCATTCGCTTATCTAAAATCGATAATATTGTAGCGGTTAAAGAGGCTAGTGGTAATTTAAATGCCATGACGGCAATTATTGCTGGTACAGATGATGACTTTTTGTTATACAGTGGTGATGATGGGCTAACGATTCCAGTTCTTTCTATTGGTGGGGTAGGGATTGTGTCAGTAGCATCACATGTGATCGGAAATGAGATGCAAGAAATGGTGTCAGCCTTTGTAAATGGAGATATTCAAGAGGCTGCAAAGAAGCATCAACAACTCCTGCCATTAATGGAAGGATTGTTTAAAGCACCGAGCCCAGCTCCTGTAAAAACAGCTCTTCAAATTAAAGGTCTTGATGTGGGGTCGGTAAGACTTCCTCTAGTACCATTGAATGAACAAGAAAGAGCACAGATTATCGCGTTATTTCGCTAAAATATAAAGCATTAGGTCAACCTCATTGTGGGTTGGCCTTTTATTATGTGGGAATTTGACCGTATTTGCCTAAGTCAAGGATGTAAATACAGATTTATCCACTTCCTAAGCAAACAAGTTTAATTTTGGTTGTAAAGGATTTCATCATTCAAGTATAATAATCATAACTGATCTTGGGTCGGATGAATTGACAGCATAGGAGGATTCTACTTTGAATAAGAGAAAGAATGAAAGTATTAAGCTTGTGGCTCTGGGGGGAGTCGGGGAATTCGGGAAAAACATGTATGTTATTGACGTGGACGGTGATTTATTTGTTTTAGACGCAGGGTTAATGTTTCCTGAAAATGAAATGCTAGGAATTGATATTGTTATTCCAGATATTACATATTTAATTCAAAACAAAGATCGAGTGAAAGCTATTTTTCTAACGCATGGACATGAGGATCATATTGGGGCATTATCTTATACATTAAGAGAGTTACATGTTCCTGTATATGGAACGAAGCTGACGCTTGCACTTGCAAAAGCAAAATTGGACGAGCAGGAATACAAAGGAAAAACGGATTTCCGGATCATTACTTCAGAATCTGTTGTAAATTTTGATACGTGTAAAGTGTCTTTCTTCAAAACAAATCATAGCATCCCTGACTCTGTCGGTATCAGTGTTCATACATCTGAAGGTGCAATTGTATATACAGGCGATTTTAAATTTGACCAGGCAGCGACTGAACTTTATAAACCTGAAATTGGAAAAATGGCGCAAATTGGGGAAGAAGGGGTTTTATGCTTACTATCTGATAGCACGGAAGCCGAAAAGCCTGGCTATACACCTTCTGAATCAATTGTTGTAAGGGAAATGTCTGATGCTTTTTATAATGCAAAAGGAAGAATTATCGCAGCAACATTTGCATCTGACATAAATCGAATTCAGCATGTGTTTGATGCAGCATATGAAAGCAGAAGAAAGATTGCTGTAGTAGGAAAAAGCCTGGAGAAGATTTTTCACATTGCCTTGGATTTACAGTACTTGCAAGTTCACGATGAGCTAATCATTCCAATTGAAGAAATTGATAATTATGCTGACGATGAGATTGTAGTGTTAACAACTGGAACACAAGGTGAACCGATTGAAGCCCTTCAAAAAATGGCAAAACAAATTCACCGACAAGTAAATATCAAAAAAGGCGACACGGTTCTTATTGCTGCCTCTCCTCTCAGAGGGAGTGAAGTGTTTATTTATAAAACCATTGATATGTTGTACCGTGCAGGAGCACATGTGATCTCCGGAAAGAGAATCGTGAATACCTCTAGCCATGGTAGCCAAGAAGAGCTGAAGTTTATGATCAACTTAATGAAACCTAAACTGTTTATTCCTGTTCATGGGGAATATCGAATGCTAAAGGCTCATAGCAAGGTGGCTGCCCAATGTGGGATTACAACGGATCGTATTTTCATTCCAGAAAGAGGAGAGGTATTAGAAATTAAAAATGAGCGTTTTAAACCCGCTGGAAAAGTACCTGCCGGCAATGTGCTTATCGATGGCAGTGGTGTAGGAGATGTCGGTAACATCGTCCTAAGGGATCGCCGTTTATTATCTCAGGATGGAATTTTAATCGTTGTTGTCACGCTAAGCAGAGCAGAAAAGAAAATCACTGCTGGTCCAGAAATAATCTCACGTGGCTTTGTTTATGTAAGAGAGTCAGAAAAGCTAATGGAAGAATCCACACAGCTGGTAAGAAGTATTGTAGAAAGAAACACAACTAGAGAATCATTTGATTGGGGAACGATGAAGCAAAGCATGAGAGATGAATTAAATCAATTTTTATATGACAAAACAAAACGTCGACCAATGATTCTCCCAATTATTATGGAAATATAAGATTAAAAAGCTCACGAAAAAGTTTTTTTTCGTGAGCTTTTTTCAAATTTCCATTTCTCGCATGAAAAACCATCATGGGTTTCATACTAACGATATCATGTCTGAAGGGAGATTTGGTATGGAACCAATTAAATATAATAAACCGGATGATGGAGGGGGAAACGAACAAGAAACCCCAAAGGAAGAAAAATCATCTAGCTTAATCGAAAAAATCCAACAGCTAGGACAAACGAATGTCCCACAGTTAGCACAGGATTCAAAAATACACTGCTTAACGATTGTCGGTCAGATTGAAGGTCATATGACCCTCCCTCCGCAAAACAAAACGACGAAATACGAACATCTCATTCCACAACTCGTAGCAATTGAGCAAAACCCGAAGATTGAGGGGTTGCTTGTGGTCCTCAATACGGTAGGTGGAGATGTGGAAGCAGGGCTGGCAATCTCTGAGATGCTTGCCTCTCTGTCTAAGCCAACGGTGTCCATTGTGTTAGGTGGTGGCCACTCAATTGGAGTACCAATCGCGGTATCTTGTGATTACTCATATATTGCAGAGACAGCAACGATGACGATTCATCCGATCCGTTTGACCGGTTTATTTATCGGTGTGCCTCAAACCTTTGAGTATTTAGATAAGATGCAGGATCGAGTGGTTACTTTTGTAACAAAGCACTCTAAGATAACAGAAGAGAAGTTTAAAGAATTAATGTTTGAAAAAGGAAACCTCACAAGAGATATCGGTACTAATGTAGTGGGTACGGATGCTGTAAAATACGGCTTAATCGATGAAGTTGGCGGAATTGGCCAAGCAATGAAGAAGTTAAATGAACTGATTGCGATTACCAGTGAAGGAACAGAGGGGATGGTTCAATGATCCTTTATACACTCACCCCACCAGAAATGATTTATCCGAATGACAATCCGGAAGTTACTCAACAGAAAATGTATGATCTTGATGGGATTCCTTTATTAGTTGAATCTGACGCTGAAGGTGTTTATCGAGTGGTTCGTGTGATGAGTAGCGACCCGGCTCATTTTTTAGATGAAAGATGTACACCAGGAGCAAAAATATCTTTCTTGTAAAGCGTGTCTTCAGGATGGATATATTATGCTATAATATAGTTGTATCAGGTAGGCAGCCAACTGAGGCTGCTTTTCTTGTCTTTATCAAAGGGTTTAGTACATATAACAAACGACTAAGATAGTAGTAACAATTCAACAGTAAGGTGATAAAATGGCAAAGAAAAAAAGACGACAAACAAGAAGTAAGGATGGTTTTAAGCGAACGGTTAAATTCGAACTCATTGGACTCATACTAATTGCATTAGCTACTATATCTATTGCCAGACTTGGTGCGGTTGGACATGCTGTTGTAATGTTCTTTCGCTTCTTTTCAGGCGAATGGTATATGGTGAATTTAATTAGTTTGGCTGTCATCGGTGCGTATTTTATGTGGAAACGTGAAATTCCATCCTTTTTCCAGAGTAAATTGATTGGAATGTATTTTATTGTTTCTGCCCTATTACTTCTGAGCCATGTTACATTGTTTGAACTTCTTGCAAATGATGGTAGAACAGAAAGCCCAAGTGTAATAAAAAATACTTTCGAGCTTTATTGGATGGAAGTTAGAGGTGAAACGAGTACAACCGACTTAGGCGGGGGAATGATTGGTGCACTGTTATTTGCCATGTCCTATTATTTGTTTGCTGAGGCAGGAACAAAAATTATTGCTGCTCTATTTTTTGTTATTGGCTTCATTTTGCTCACAGGTAGAACATTGGGTGAGCCGCTAGGAAAAGCCATTATTTCATTTGGTCAGTTTCTTAAGAATCAGCTTCATGCTTTTGGCGATGATATGAAAACTTGGAGAAAAGAGCGTTCGGAAAAAACCAAGAAAAAGAAAGAAGAAAAACGAAAAGAAGTAGAAAAAAAGGAACAAGAAGAGAGAGTCATTCCTATTTCTAGTGCAATGACACCGCCAGAAGAAGAAAGAGTTATTGAACCTATTATTTCTAGCTTCACAGAGAGAGCCTATACTGAACCACCTGTGGAACAATCGGCAAAAAAAGGGAAAGTGCAGTCACAAACGGAAGAGGAAAGTGTTCCGCCGATTACCTTTACGGAAGTTGAAAATAAAGATTATGAGCTACCGCCGATTCATTTGTTAAAAGCACCTCGTCATACGGATCAAAGTGGTGAGTATGAGCTAATACATGCAAATGCAGCAAAGCTTGAACGAACGTTCTTAAGTTTTGGAGTAAAAGCAAAAGTAACACAAGTTCATCTAGGTCCAGCGGTTACAAAGTATGAAGTTCATCCAGATGTAGGTGTGAAAGTAAGTAAAATTGTTAATTTAAGTGATGATTTAGCACTTGCCTTAGCGGCTAAGGATATCCGAATGGAAGCACCCATCCCAGGAAAATCGGCAATTGGAATTGAGGTACCTAATTCTGAGGTTGCTATGGTATCGCTGCGTGAAGTATTAGAGTCAAAGAATAATGATCGACCAGAATCAAAGCTTATGATTGGACTTGGCCGTGATATTACGGGCGAAGCAGTTTTAGCTGAATTAAACAAAATGCCTCACTTACTTGTTGCTGGTGCAACTGGTAGCGGTAAGAGTGTATGTATTAATGGAATTATTACGAGTATCTTAATGAGAGCCAAGCCTCATGAAGTGAAATTAATGATGATCGACCCGAAGATGGTTGAGCTGAATGTTTATAATGGAGTCCCACATCTATTAGCACCTGTTGTGACAGATCCAAAGAAGGCTTCACAGGCATTAAAAAAGGTAGTTAGTGAGATGGAAAGAAGATATGAGCTCTTTTCCCATACAGGAACACGTAATATTGAAGGATATAATGATTATATTCGCAGAATCAATATGGAGGAAGATTCGAAGCAACCGCTTCTTCCGTATATTGTTGTTATTGTGGACGAGCTTGCTGATTTAATGATGGTGGCTTCTTCTGATGTGGAGGATGCTATTACAAGATTAGCTCAAATGGCTCGTGCGGCTGGTATTCACTTAATTATTGCTACTCAGCGCCCATCGGTTGATGTTATTACAGGTGTTATTAAAGCAAATATTCCGTCAAGAATTGCTTTTGCCGTATCCTCTCAAATCGACTCGCGGACAATTTTGGATTCCGGAGGAGCTGAAAAACTGCTTGGTCGTGGGGATATGCTATTTATGCCAGTAGGTGCATCAAAACCTATTCGCGTACAGGGAGCATTTTTATCGGATGAAGAAGTAGAAGAAGTAGTCGATTTTGTTATTGGTCAACAAAAGGCACAGTATCAACAGGAAATGATTCCAGATGATATACCTGAGCATACCTCTGAAGTGGATGATGATTTATATGGTGACGCTGTTGATCTTATTCTTGAAATGCAAACGGCTTCCGTCTCAATGCTACAGCGTAGATTTCGTATAGGTTATTCTCGTGCAGCACGTCTTATTGATGAAATGGAGCTAAGAGGAGTTGTTGGACCATACGAAGGAAGTAAACCGCGTACAGTGTTAATGGCGAAACCTGCTGAAGATGCCTCAGTAGGAAAAATAGACTAGGAATGGCGATTTATATCGCCTTTCTAATTAGAACATATTGGAAACGTTTTCACTATGTTTAGTGTGGCATAATTTATCGTAGAGTACTGTAAGGGCAACGTGTAAAATAAGTTAACACGTTTTTTCGACAAAATTTCTAAACTCTATTTATTTATACCTAAAAAAGTGTTATAGTATTTTCGATTAGTAGGAATGATTGAACATCAGAGGTCTGATGTCTTTAGAAATGGTTGGAGGATGCTTGCATGTCTATTAAGTCAGATAACCGACATTTGTATTTACAGGTCATCGATCGGCTAAAAAAGGATATTGAGTCGGGGATATACAAAGAGAAAGAAAAGCTCCCGTCTGAATTTGACCTTGCTAAGCAGCTCGGTGTGAGCAGGGCGACGCTTCGAGAAGCTCTGAGAATTCTTGAAGAGGAAAACGTCATCATTCGCCGTCATGGAGTAGGGACGTTTGTCCATGCTAAGCCTCTATTTACGTCGGGAATTGAACAACTAAATAGTGTAACGAACATGATTGTTCAAGCAGGTATGAAACCAGGTACCATTTTCTTGAGCTCATCAACTCAAGGAGCTACCGAAGAGGACATCCGTCGTTTCTCATGTTCTGTAGATGACGAAATTGTGGTAATGGAGAGAGTTCGTACAGCCAATGGAGAACCTGTTGTATATTGTATCGACAAAGTTCCCAACAAAATTCTGCCTGAGACCTTTTCACATGGAGAAGAATCCATCTTCAACATACTAGAAGAGGAAGCAAATCGAAATATTACATACGCAGTGGCTCAAATCGAACCGATCGGTTATCACGAAAAAGTTTCTCCCATCTTAGAATGTGATCCTGAAACTGCTTTGCTTGTTTTAAAGCAAATGCATTTTGACGAAATGGATGAACCAATCCTTTTTTCGGTAAACTACTTTAGAGCCGATAAATTTAGTTTTCATGTACTTAGAAAAAGAATATAATGTTCTTAAAAGAGAATGAAGCTAATGTTTCATCGGATTGCTAAGCGTTCTTGCTAAATCCAACAAAAATTCATAGGGGGTTTCAAACCATGAAAAAGCGTAAATTCGGTTTAGCTCTATCATTGGTTCTTGCTGCTGGAACAATTTTAGGTGCATGTGGAAAAGCAGAAGAAGAAAACAATGCAGCTGAAGGTGGCAACACAGAAACAACAGAAGACGCATTCACAGTAGCAATGGTTACTGACGTAGGTGGAGTGGATGACAAGTCATTCAACCAATCTGCATGGGAAGGTCTTCAAGCATATGGTGAAGAAGTGGGCCTTGAAAAAGGTAAAGATGGTTTTGATTACCTGCAATCACAATCAGATGCTGATTATTCTACAAACTTAAACACTCTTGCTCGTCAAGATTTTGATCTAGTATTTGGTATTGGTTTCCTTATGGAAGGTGCAATTAAAGAAATCGCTGCACAACAAAAAGAAAGCAACTTTGCAATCGTTGATGCTCTTGTTGAAGAGCCAAATGTTGTAAGCATTATGTTTAAAGAGCAAGAAGCAGCTTTCTTAGCTGGTGTAGCTGCTGCAAAAGCAACTACTTCTAATAAAATCGGTTTCCTTGGTGGAATGGAAATTCCTGTTATCGAGCGTTTCGAAACTGGATTTAAAGCTGGTGTTGCGGCTGTAAACCCTGATATCACAGTTGACGTACAATATGCTGGTGCATTCGACAAAGCGGAAGTTGGTCAAACAATTGCTTCTAGCATGTACTCTAAAGGTATTGATGTAATCTTCCATGCTGCTGGTGGAACTGGTAATGGTCTATTCAAAGAAGCTCGTGACCTTAAGAAGAAAGAGCCTGAAAGACAAGTTTGGGCAATCGGTGTTGACTCTGACCAAACAGCTGAGGGTGTAGTAGAAATCGATGGCAAAGAGCATAACGTAATCATTACTTCTGCGCTTAAGCGTGTTGACAACGCAGTTAAAGACCTTTCTTTAAAAGCTAAAGGTGGAGACTTCCCTGGTGGAGAAACAATCACTTACGGTTTAGCTGAAGATGGTGTTGGTCTAGCTCCAATTAATGAAGAAGTAGCTGCTAAAGCTGACATTGAAACAGCTGTTGCTGATTTCTCTGAGAAAATTAAGAACGGTGATCTAGTGATCCCATCTACTTTAGAAGAGTTAAAATCTTTCTCTGTACAATAATGTTTGGACAAAGGAATAAGAGGATCTTTCCTACCTCTTATTCCTTTTTTAAGGAAAAAAGTAGAAATGGAACTGAAGGGTAGAAATGCTTCTACGTTTCATTTGCATTTTTATTATTAGGGGAATTTACCCAAAAAATAATAGGTCATACTACATGCTTGGGATACCAAGTTTTTTAAAAATTGCTAAAGGTCTGACCTCTTACTTTTACGAATAATTTGCTTAAACTATGAGCAAGGAGTGAGAAGAGAAATGGAATATGTTATTGAAATGCTAGGTATCCGTAAAGAATTCCCAGGAATCGTCGCCAACGATAATATTACTTTGCAACTAAAGCAAGGGGAAATTCATGCATTGCTTGGTGAAAACGGTGCAGGAAAATCAACATTAATGAATGTGCTGTTTGGTTTATATCAGCCAGAACAAGGGGAGATTCGTGTTCGAGGCAAAGCGGTGAAAATTACGAATCCTAATATTGCTAATGATTTAGGAATTGGAATGGTTCATCAGCATTTTATGTTAGTAGACAAGTTTACGGTAACAGAAAACATTATCCTTGGTAAGGAAACAAAATCAGGTTTAAAAATCGATTTGAAAAAGGCTGAGCAAGAAGTTAGAGAAATCTCCGAGCGCTATGGGCTAGCAGTTGATCCCCAAGCAAAAATCGCTGATATTTCTGTTGGAATGCAACAAAGAGTAGAAATATTGAAAACGCTCTATAGAGGCGCCGAAATCTTGATTTTTGATGAGCCAACAGCTGTTTTGACTCCACAGGAAATCAAAGAACTTATACAAATTATGAAAACGCTTATTAAAGAGGGCAAGTCAATCATTCTAATTACTCATAAGCTTAAAGAAATCATGGAAGTATGTGACCGTTGTACCGTTATCCGTAAGGGTGTTGGGATTGGAACAGTAAATGTGAGTGAAACAAATCCTAATGAACTTGCAAGCTTGATGGTTGGACGTGAAGTTACCTTTAAAACAGAGAAGGCAGATGCAAAGCCTGCTCAAAAAGTTCTAGAGATAAATGGTTTGGTAGTGAAAGATTCCAGGGGATTAACAGCTGTAAATAACCTGAACCTTGATGTTAAGGCAGGAGAAATCCTTGGTATCGCTGGTGTTGATGGGAATGGTCAAACGGAGTTAATTGAAGCGATTTCTGGATTGCGTAAATCAGAAAGTGGTTCAATCCAGTTGAATGGGAAAGAGATTCGAAATCTTTCACCTCGTAAAATTACGGAGGCTGGTACAGGGCATATTCCGCAGGACCGTCATAAGCACGGACTTGTTTTAGATTTTCCTATTGGGGAAAACATGGTGCTGCAAACATACTATAAATCACCATTTTCGAAAGCTGGTGTTTTAAACTTTAAACAAATCTATCAAAAAGCAAAATCACTTATTCAAGAGTTTGATGTTCGTACACCAAGTGAATTCACTCTTGCACGAGCATTATCTGGGGGAAACCAACAAAAGGCGATCATCGGTCGTGAAGTGGATCGGAATCCGGACTTGCTTATCGCAGCTCAGCCAACACGTGGGCTTGACGTTGGGGCCATTGAGTTTATCCATAAGCGACTAATTGAACAGCGAGACAATGGAAAAGCCGTATTATTGCTTTCCTTTGAACTAGATGAAATTCTTAATGTTAGTGACCGAATCGCGGTTATTTATGAAGGGGAAATCGTTGCTATTGTAAATCCAAAGGAAACAACGGAACAGGAACTTGGATTATTAATGGCTGGTTCCAAACAGAAGGAAGTAGGTGAACAAACAAATGTCTAATCGTGTAAAAAATATTATTGTTCCTATCATGGCTGTAATATTAGGGATGTTAGTAGGAACCATTATTATGATTGTGACAGGTTACGATGCAGTAGCTGCCTTTACAGCCCTTTGGAACGGTGCATTTGGTGAGATTTATTATACTGGAGAAGTAATTCGACAGGTCACTCCTCTTATTTTAGCCGGGTTATCCGTCGCATTTGCCTTCCGTACAGGTCTTTTCAATATTGGAGTTGAGGGACAGTTAATTGTAGGCTGGTTGGCAGCTGTTTGGGTTGGGGTAGCGTTTGATCTTCCTGCTGTTATTCATACACTCGTTGCAGTTATTGCAGCAGGAGTTGCAGGTGCACTTTGGGCATTTATTCCAGGCCTTTTAAAAGCAAAATTTCGTGTACACGAAGTAATCGTAACGATCATGTTAAATTATACTGCACTTCATGTTACAAACTATATTATCCGTACGGTTCTATCTGAAAAAAGCGATCGTACGGAAATGATTAAGGAAACAGCAACTTTACGATCTTCTTTCTTAGAAGGATTAACCGATTATTCACGTTTGCATTGGGGAATTGTAATTGCATTAATAGGTGTATTTATTATGTGGTTCCTACTTGAAAAGACAACTCGTGGATACGAATTACGTTCAGTTGGATTCAACCAGCATGCTTCTCACTACGCTGGTATGAATGTTGATAAAAATATTATTCTTTCTATGGTTATCTCAGGTGCTTTTGCTGGACTAGCAGGAGCTATGGAAGGTCTAGGAACATTTGGTTATGCATCCATTAAAGGTGGTTTCACTGGAGTTGGATTTGATGGAATTGCCGTTGCTCTTCTTGGTGGAAATGGACCTATCGGTGTCATTCTAGCAGCATTACTTTTCGGAGCATTAAAAGTTGGGGCTTTAAACATGCCACTTGAGGCGGGAGTTCCAAATGAGCTTGTTGATATTATTATTGCTTTAATTGTCTTCTTTGTTGCAGCAAGTTATATGATTCGTCTGTTTATTGATCGTATTAGTAAAAAGGGGGTGAAGTAAGTGGGATTAATGGATATTTTATATATCGTAATACCTTCTACATTACTTTGGGCAGCACCACTTATTTTCACTGCGTTAGGCGGTAACTTTTCAGAGCGTTCAGGTATCGTTAACATTGGACTTGAAGGTTTAATGGTAATTGGTGCATTTACCGCTATCGTATTTAATCTTGCCTTTGACCAGACACTTGGTAACTTAACTCCTTGGATTGCGTTATTAGCGGCAATGGTTGTTGGTGGCTTGTTATCGGTTTTACATGCTGTTGCATCGATTACATTCCGAGCTGACCAGACCGTTTCTGGGGTGGCAATCAACCTATTGGCAGTTGGTGCAGCACTTTTCCTTGTTAAGCTTTTTTACGGAAAAGGTCAAACCGACATCATTCAAAAGGGCTTTAGTAAAATAGATATTCCTGTCTTAAGTGATATCCCTGTTTTAGGAAAACTATTCTTTTCCAATACGTACTACACCTCTTTTGTGGCAATCGTTGTTGCGTTTATCGCATGGTTTGTCATGTTTAAAACACCGTTCGGTCTTCGCCTTCGCGCTGTAGGTGAGCATCCAATGGCAGCAGATACGATGGGGATTAACGTGACAAAAATGAGATATATTGGTGTTATCATCTCCGGAGCACTAGGAGGTATTGGTGGAGGAGTATATGCTCAGTCCATTTCATCTGACTTCAGTCACGCGACGATCTCCGGACAAGGGTTTATGGCGCTTGCGGCATTAATTTTTGGTAAATGGCATCCGCTTGGAGCAATGGGCGCAGCGTTATTCTTCGGATTCGCACAAAGCTTAAGTATCATTGGCTCAAGCTTGCCATTATTAGAAAATATCCCGAGTGTATACTTGTTAATTGCACCATACATCTTAACAATCCTAGCATTAACAGGATTCATCGGAAGAGCAGAAGGACCAAAAGCACTCGGAACACCATATATTAAAGGAAATAGATAAATCTCCGTTCTTACGGAGATTTTTTTTGTTTTCGCTATTCTACTAACTTTTGTTAAATTTTCGAACATTTGTATAATTTTAATGTTCAGTCTACAAGAATATGGTAAAATAGGGGTAATCCATTCGATAGAAGAGGTTTGAATATGAGGTTGTCATTATACTTAGACGATTATGAGACGGAAAAGATTTTTTCTTACTTACGTTGGATTTTTTTAGTTGTAGCTGTAGTATTATTTTATTCGCCATTTTTTTCAGAACTACTAGAGCTCGAACATCGTACATTCCCTATATTGCTTACCATTTCGATTACATACATGTTTTGTACTCAAGTTGCATTTTTAAAACTTGAACCTCAAAATCCATATTTTCATTTATTAACAAAAGCAGGTATTATCTTTGACTACATTGCTGTGATTTGGCTCCTAGCCTTGTCTGGTGGAGTAACGAGTCCGTTATTTTCTATATTTTATTTGATCATCATGCACGCGACCATCTATTGGCACACAAAAGGGGCATTTATTTCATCAGCTAGTGCTACCATAGGGTATACGATTATTTTGTTAACGGAACAAGATATAACGCCGCTTATTCTGACCGTTTTTGCTCTTAATGTCGCATTTATTTGGATAGTTGGTTTATTTGGCTCAATGCTAGTTTTACGTGAAAGAAAACACTTGAAACAAAAGGAAATTTATTATGAGCTAATGATTACCGATTACTTAACGGGTTTATATAATCACCGTAGTTTTCAGGAAGAAATGAAAAACCAGAAAAAAGAGAAGGAACCGTTTATATTATTGATGTCAGATATTGATCATTTTAAAAGAATCAATGACCGTTATGGCCATATAGCTGGAGACGAAGTTCTAGCGGGAATTGGAAAACTTTTCAAAGAGTGTTCGAATCAAGCTGGTGGAGAGGCTTTCCGCTATGGTGGAGAGGAGTTTGCTATTATTCTACCAAATCTTAGTGATCATGATATGAATGAATTTTTTACAGATATCTATGGAAAGATGAATGCATTGACTTTTAATAGCTGTATGAGCAATATAACTATGAGCTTTGGTGTTGCATATTCTGAGCATCATCGTGAGGATGAAGATTTACTCGCAATTGCAGATTGCCTCTTGTATGAAGCCAAGAAAAAAGGGAAAAACCAGGCGATATTTGATACGGGATTTGCCTACCGAAACACCTATCCCCCTCACCAAATTTCTTCACTGATTTAAACCTCCAAGTACTGGAGGTTTTTTGTATATTTTATCCTTCTATACCAAAAGTTGATAACGGTTTGTCCAAAAGGGTATAGTATATCTAAATACATTCCGTATCATAAGATGGGAAAGCTATTTACGAGCACATGATGTAAAGGAGGATGGAATTATGGCAGTGGTTTCCGAAACGATTAAAGAAATGAGCGGTATCAAGTTACATATGGTGAAAACAGATAAATTCAAGACAAATACCATTATTTTTAAAATGAAGGCACCTTTACAAAAAGAGAACGTAACGAAACGTGCATTGCTACCAAATGTACTTCAAAGTAATTCGAAAAAATTCCCTACTACTGGACAGCTTCGTGGGTATTTGGATGAACTGTATGGAGCGACTTTTTATATTGATTTAGGAAAAAAAGGTGAATATCATACAATAAGTTTTGCGATGGAAGTAGCCAATGAGCGCTTCCTTTCTGATCCTACTCCACTCTTAAAAACGGCAATTGATTTTCTTGTAGAAGTTTTAACCAATCCAAATGTGGAAGACGGTGAATTCCATAAGGAAACGTTAGATAAGGAAAAGCGCAGCTTAAAGCAAAGAATTCAATCCATCTATGATGATAAAATGAAGTATTCCAACAATCGGTTAATTGAAGAAATGTGTAAGGAGGAACCGTACTCCCTGCATGTTCATGGAAAAGAATCTGAAGTCGATTCCATTAGTGGTAAAGATCTTTATGATTATTACAAAAAAGCATTAGCTGAAGATGAACTTAGTTTATATATTATCGGTGATATAGAAGAACAAGAAGTAGAACAAATGGTGAATGAAAAATTTACTTTCTCATCAAGAGCTCCCCAAGCTGTGGAGAAAAAACAGCCAGCGCAGGTGGAGGAAAAAGTCATTAAGGAAGAACAAGATGTTAAGCAAGGGAAATTAAATATTGGGTACCGAACAAATGTAACATACGGAGATCCAGATTACTTTGCCCTTCAAGTATTTAATGGTGTGTACGGTGGGTTTTCACATTCCAAGTTATTTATTAATGTGCGTGAGAAAGCGAGTCTTGCTTACTATGCTGCGAGTCGGGTGGAAAGTCATAAAGGATTACTGATGGTAATGTCCGGAATTGATAATAGCAATTTTGAAAAAGCAGTTTCAATCATTAAAGAACAAATGCAAGCCATGAAAAATGGAGACTTTTCAGATGATGATTTGAGTCAAACGAAGGCAGTGATTAAAAATCAACTACTTGAAACGCTTGATACAGCACGTGGAATTGTTGAAATTCTTTATCATAATGTAGTTGCAGGACAACAAATTCAGCTAGACGAATGGTTACAGCGAATCGAGACTGTGACGAAGGAAGAGGTCGTAAAGGTTGCTAATAAAATCCAACTCGATACGATTTATTTCTTAACGGGAACGGGGGCGACGAAGTAATGGAGAAGATCTCATTTGATCAGCTTCAAGAGGAACTTTACCACGAGAAGCTAGATAATGGTTTAGAGGTATACATTCTTCCGAAAAAAGGGTTTAACAAAACCTATGCGACTTTTACGACCAAATATGGATCCATTGATAACCACTTTGTACCTGCAGGTAAAACAGAGCTTGTAAAGGTTCCGGATGGCATTGCCCACTTTTTAGAGCACAAGCTTTTTGAGAAAGAAGATGGCGATGTGTTCCAGCAATTTAGTCGTCAAGGGGCATCAGCGAATGCCTTTACATCTTTTACAAGAACAGCATATCTTTTTTCTAGTACGTCAGACGTAGAGAAAAATCTAGAAACATTAATCGATTTTGTCCAGTATCCTTATTTCTCTGAAAAAACTGTTGAAAAAGAAAAAGGTATTATTGGTCAAGAAATTGATATGTATGATGATAATCCGGACTGGCGCTTATATTTTGGTGCGATTCAAAACCTATTTGAAAATCACCCAGTGAAGATTGACATCGCAGGGACAAAAGAATCAATTGCTGATATCACAAAGGATATGTTGTATGAGTGCTATCATACCTTCTATCACCCAAGCAATATGCTGTTGTTTGTTATTGGTCCTGTTCAGGTTGAGGAAATCATGAAGCAGATTAAAGATAACCAGCTGAAGAAGACATTCCCTACACAAGTAGAAATTGAGCGTAAATTTGAAAGTGAAAAGGAAGATGTATCCGAAAAGAAATTAGTCCTGCCTATGAATGTGCATTCTTCTAAATGCTTAGTTAGTATAAAAGCTACTGACACAGAAAAACAAGGCGAGGAAATGCTTAAACAGGAACTAACAACAAATGTGTTGCTGGAATTGTTGTTTGGTAGAAGTAGTGAAAATTATGATAAGCTGTACAGCAGTGGACTTATTGATGAATCCTTCTCTTTTGATTATACGCAAGAGAAAGGATTTGGCTTTGCAATGATCGGCGGGGACACAAATAATCCTGATCAACTAGCTGATGAAATACAAAGAATGTTAGAAGAAGAAAAAAGCTCAAGTAAAATTACGGTAGAGAGCTTAGAGCGTACGAAGAAGAAAAAAATTGGTGCGTTTCTCCGTGCCGTTAATTCACCAGAGTATATCGCCAATCAATTTACACGATATGCATTTAACGATATGAATTTATTTGACGTTGTACCTGTATTAGAAGCGATTAAAATTGAGGATATACACCAAGTAGCTAACAACTTAATTTCTGAAAATCGAATGGCCATTTGCCAAGTAGTGCCAAAAAGCTAATTAAAGTGAGGCGTCGTTTATCGGCGCCTTTTTGTTGAAGTGAGGAGAAGCTAGTGAAAAAATATGCGTTAATTACTGGAGCAAGCGGGGGGATCGGCTCCGCCATAGCAAAGAGGCTTGCAAAGGATGGGCTTTCTTTATACTTACATTACCATAAGAATATAGAAGGAATGGAACGTTTGCTCCGTGAACTTTCTGTTTTTGAGAATGAATACATTCCAATACAAGCGGATTTGACTAAAAAAAATGGGATTGAAAAGCTTTGTGAAAATATCTTTGCTTTACATGCTATCATACATAATTCTGGTCAAAGTCATTATGGGTTATTGGTTGACTTGAAGGATGACGACCTTGAGCAAATCATGAAGCTTCAAGTTACTGCACCGATTTTATTGACGAAGCGTTTGCTTCCGAAGCTGATGGCTCATCGCGATGGTCAAATTGTGGTTATTTCCTCAATCTGGGGGCAGACGGGTGCTGCCTGTGAAGTAGCATATTCTGCTGCAAAAGGTGCCCAAATCGCGTTTGTAAAAGCGTTAAGTAAAGAAGTTGCATTAAATGGAATTACAGTTAACGCGGTCGCACCTGGTGTCATTCAAACTCCGATGTTAGAAAATTTTACTGATGACGACTTACAGATGCTTAAGGATGAAATTCCAATTGGAAGACTAGGTTCAGGTGAGGATGTGGCTGATTCAGTTTCCTTTCTTCTCTCTTCTGGTTCTAGGTATATCACAGGCCATACACTTTCGGTTAATGGTGGGTGGTATACATAATTCACGAAACGTTCACGTTATCTAAATGAATAATTCCCTCCTTTTCAAAGCAAAATAAGTTCGTAGTAAAAAAAAGGAGGTTATACAATGTCTGTACTTGATAATTGGGAGCAGTGGAAAGACTTTTTAGGTGATCGCCTGCATCATGCTCAGAATGAGGGGATGAACAAGCAAGTAATTGGTGATCTTGCTTTCCAAATCGGAGACTATTTAGCCAAACAAATAGATCCGAAAAACGAACAAGAGCGCATTTTATCTGACCTTTGGTCTGTTGCTACACCTGAAGAACAGCATGCCATTGCTAACATGATGGTGAAACTCGTTCAAAATGACGGATCACGCTAAAGACTGCTTAAATAGGTAAATCAAAAAGAGAGGCAAACATCCTCTCTTTTTTTTCATATCATACAAATATTTCTCCAAATTACGACTTGTTCTTGTTTTTCCTTTCATCTTAATAGAAAATCATATATGATAGAAGATGATTAATTTGCACCAATAATGGTCAAATATGGCGCTTCCCTTGGAGGTATTCTATGGAAAAGATGAACAAAACAGAATGGTACTTGGAGTATGAAATTCAGAAAAATCGCCCTGGTTTGCTAGGGGATATTTCTTCTTTATTAGGGATGCTCTCCATTAATATCGTAACCATTAATGGGGTGGATGAAGGAAGACGCGGTTTGCTCATTCTAGCACAGGATTATGAACAAATTGAGCGACTTGAATCTATTTTGAAAACAATGGATACGATTAAGATAATCAAGCTAAGAGAACCAAAGCTAAGAGACCGATTAGCTGTGAGGCACGGTAGATACATACAGAGAGATGCTGATGACAAAAAGACCTTTCGATTTGTACGCGATGAACTGGGGCTATTAGTAGATTTTATGGCAGAGTTATTTAAGCAGGAAGGTCATAAACTCATTGGAATCCGTGGAATGCCGCGTGTTGGAAAAACTGAGTCTATTGTTGCTTCAAGCGTATGTGCGAACAAAAGATGGCTGTTTGTTTCCTCTACGCTCTTAAAGCAAACCATTCGTAATCAACTCATTGAGGACGAATATAACGAGAACAATCTATTCATTATTGACGGCATCGTTTCTACAAGAAGAGCAAACGAACGACATTGGCAATTAGTTCGAGAAATTATGAGACTACCTGCTGTGAAAGTTGTTGAGCATCCGGATGTATTTGTCCAAAATACAGAGTACACACTCGATGATTTTGATTATATTATCGAGCTTAGAAACGATCCAGAAGAGGAAATTAAGTATGATATTGTAAGAAATACGATGTTTTCAGATTCTGATTTTGGGGGATTTGATTTCTAAAAGAGCCGTTTTCGTTTATACATAAAAATAACTTGCGAAAACGCCTTTAATAGCATTGGAAGGTGTTAGAAGTTGACAGAACTAAGTAACAAACTAAAAGAAGCTCGGCTTTCACTCGGCTTGAGCTTGGATGATTTACAAACAACAACCAAAATTCAAAAACGGTATTTGCAAGCATTAGAAGAGGGGAATTATAGTATTATTCCTGGTCCTTTTTATGTACGTGCTTTTATTAAGCAATATGCAGAAGCTGTTCAGCTCGATCCAGAAGAGCTATTTGCTGAGTATAAGTCTGATATCCCATCTACGCATGGCGATGACTTTCCAGATAAGCTTTCAAGGGTGCAAACTAGGAAGGATGTTGCACCAAGTAATTCGAAGTTATTTGCTATTCTACCAAGGCTCCTGATTGGTGTTTTTGTTATCGGTGCAGTGGCTCTAGCCTACTTTTTAGTAGTTAATATTAAAGAAAATGGTGAATCGGCAGAGGAACCAGCAACGTCTGATAGCGAACAAATTCAGTATAAAGACAATTTATCTGAGAAGGAAGCAGATGAGGAAAAAGAAACGGAAGCTTCTGAAGATGAAGACAACCAAACATCTGGTGCTAATGGTGTAACTGAGGAAGAAACGACTGAAGAAGCTACTCCAACACAAGAAGTTACGGTTGCTGAATCAAAAGGGAAAGAAACAGTATATGAAGTAAAGAATGCAGAAAAATTTGAAGTAAAGCTGGTGTCTACCGGTGAAACCTGGGTAAATATGCTAAATGGAAAAGGACATTCTTTTTGGCAAGGGATTTTAAAAACAGGTGCTGAGGATAATAAAGTAGTTGATTATTCAAAAGAGCAAGAAGCTGTTCTAGTGATTGGGAATTCTACAGCCACTGAAATATATGTGAATGATCAAAAGCTCGAGTATGCTACACCTCCGGATGACCAAGTTAGACAGGATATCACAATTCGTTATGTACCAACAGTGAATGAATAGTCATCGTATGGTGACTATTTTTTCGCTTTCTTTTCTATTTTGTTGTATGCTTGTTTTATTAAAAGAAGAAAGTAATAATAAGGAATTTGCTTTATAGGTTAAAATGGAGGTCTTTAAAATGAATTTACCTAATAAAATTACAGTCTCACGAATTTTATTAATTCCACTATTTTTAGTAATTGTATATGATCCTTTTTATTGGGGGAATATGCAGTTCATTGGGGCGGAGCTTCCAGTTGCTCACTTTATCGCCGCAATCATCTTTATTTTTGCTTCTGCAACCGATTGGGTCGATGGATATTATGCTAGAAAGTATAATCTTGTTACCAATCTTGGAAAGTTCCTTGATCCGTTAGCAGACAAGTTGCTCGTGTCAGCAGCATTAATTGTTTTAGTTGAATTTGGACTTGCTGCTTCTTGGCTGGTCATTATCATAATTAGCCGAGAGTTTGCTGTAACAGGACTTCGCTTAATTCTTGCTGGTGGTGGAGAAGTGGTAGCGGCGAATATGCTCGGAAAAATTAAGACATGGACACAAATCGTTGCGATTTCCGCGTTGTTATTACATAACACCATTTTCGAACTAGCTTCCATTCCGTTTGCTGACATTGCCTTATGGGTTGCTACGTTCTTTACGATATGGTCTGGCTGGGATTATTTTGCGAAAAATAAACAAGCATTTGTTAATTCTAAATAAATAGAGGTTAGGTGATTGTATACATGAATGCTGAGATCATCGCGGTTGGATCAGAGCTATTGCTCGGGCAAATTGTTAATACTAACGCTCGTTTCATTTCCAAACAACTAGCTAGCATTGGTACAAATGTGTTTTATCATACGGTGGTTGGTGATAATCCGACCCGTTTACAGCAAGCGATTGCTGTTGCAGAAGGCCGATCTAACTTAATTATTTTTACAGGTGGATTGGGACCAACAAAGGATGATTTGACAAAAGAGACAATTGCCAAACATCTTGGTAAGGAGCTGGAGTTTGATCAAGCTGCTCTTGACTCAATCTCTCAATACTTTGAACGTACAAACCGTGTCATGACAGAGAATAATAAGAAGCAAGCGTTGGTCCTTGCTGACTCTACTGTTTTGCCAAATGATAACGGAATGGCCCCTGGAATGCTTTTAATTACTGATACTCACCGGTATATGCTTTTACCAGGACCGCCGAAAGAAATGGAACCAATGTTTCTAAATTATGCGCTTCCGCTATTACAAAAGGAGCCAGACGTCTCTGAGACGATCGTTTCACGAGTGTTGCGTTTCTTTGGGATAGGAGAGGCTACATTAGAAACAAAAATTGAGGATTTGATTGATGCGCAAACGAATCCTACGATTGCCCCCCTTGCTAGCGATGGGGAAGTCACATTACGGCTCACTGCTAAGCACCAACAAACCGACGTTGCAAATGAGCTTATTAATGAAACGGAAGAGAAGATCCGTACACGTGTTGGTGAGTTCTTCTACGGATATGATGAAACCTCATTAATGAATGAGTTATTTACACTGCTTCAAAAGAACGATTTAACGATTGCCTGTGCAGAGAGCTTAACTGGAGGGATGTTTCAGCAGGAGCTGACAGCTATTCCAGGTTCGAGTGCGGTATTAAAAGGCGGAGTCGTCTGCTATACGAATGAGGTTAAGGAAAAGGTACTTGGTGTTAAAAAGGAATCTCTCGAGAATTATGGAGCAGTTAGTGAAGAGTGCGCAAGGGAGTTAGCTGAAAATGTGGCTTCTTTACTTAACGCCGATATTGGAATTAGCTTCACTGGTGTAGCAGGACCTGGTTCAGTTGAGGGAAAACCGGTAGGTACAGTTTATATTGGAATTTCGAAAAAAGGATCTCCAGTAAAAGTTGAAAAATTTGTCTTTGCTGGAACTAGAGAAGGAAATCGAGTAAGAAGTGTGAAGTATGGCTGTTTCTCACTAATCAATAGCTTGAAAGATTAACAGAGCAAATCATTTTGCTCTGTTTTTTTCTCTTTACCAAATTTAGAATTTGATTTAAAATGAGATTTTTCAGCTATGAACATAGGCGAAAAAACAATATTGCTAAGAAGAAAATAGATTTTTACAACTATATTTGGTAGTGAAAAAAATCGAATGAATGTTCGATTTTTTGCTCGACAAACAGAAATAAAACGAGTATAGTAAAGATAGTGAAATGAACATGCAACGAATAATAGATAGATATATTCGTTTTAAATAAGGAGGAAAATAGTAGTGGCAAATGATCGTCAAGCAGCCCTTGAAATGGCATTAAAACAAATAGAAAAGCAATTTGGTAAAGGCTCTATCATGAAGTTAGGAGAGCAAACAGATCGTCAAATTTCTACTTCTAAAAGTGGATCACTAGCTCTTGATACAGCATTAGGAATAGGTGGCTATCCAAAGGGCCGTATCATTGAAATCTATGGTCCTGAAAGCTCGGGTAAAACAACGGTTGCCCTTCATGCAATTGCTGAGGTACAAGCTGCAGGTGGACAAGCAGCATTTATTGATGCCGAGCATGCACTTGACCCTGATTATGCACAGAAGCTTGGTGTGAACATTGATGAATTGCTATTGTCACAGCCTGACACTGGTGAACAAGCCCTTGAAATTGCTGAAGCATTGGTGCGAAGCGGAGCAGTTGATATTTTAGTCATCGACTCAGTAGCAGCCCTTGTTCCAAAGGCAGAGATTGAAGGGGAAATGGGAGACTCTCACGTTGGTCTACAAGCTCGTCTAATGTCACAAGCTCTTCGTAAGCTTTCTGGTGCGATTAACAAGTCTAAAACAATTGCTATCTTTATTAACCAGATTCGTGAAAAGGTCGGAGTTATGTTTGGTAACCCTGAGACAACTCCTGGTGGACGTGCGCTTAAATTCTATTCATCTGTTCGTTTAGAGGTTCGCCGTGCAGAAACGTTAAAGCAAGGCAATGATATGGTTGGTAACAAAACGAAAATTAAAGTTGTGAAGAATAAAGTAGCTCCTCCATTCCGTACGGCTGAAGTAGATATTATGTACGGAGAAGGAATTTCGAAAGAGGGAGAAGCTCTTGATATGGGCTCGGAACTTGATATCGTACAAAAGAGTGGATCTTGGTATTCTTATAATGATGAGCGTCTTGGTCAAGGGCGTGAGAATGCGAAGCTGTTCTTGAAGGAAAATAAAGAGTTATTAGTTGAAATCCAAAATAAGATCCGTGAACACTATGGTTTAGACGGCGTGAAGACTCTTCCGGAAGACCATGAAGAAGATCAAGAACAATTTGATTTAGTAGATTAATACAGATTTTACAGCAGACTATTTGGTCTGCTGTTTTTTATATCGTCGTTGATAATGATCGTACGAAAATTGTGAGGTTACCTCGATAAATGAAAGCTTTAACAGCAGTGGATTTGACATAGTTCACCATAATCTACCAATATAAACGAAATATTACAACCAAGCCGGACAAACCCTTGACAATAAAAATTCACACATTTACAATTAATATGTATATTTTATGTTTTTTAATGATGAATGAAGACGTGTAAAAGCCTTTGTGCTGTATATTGACAAAACAATGTACATGCCGACATTTTAGAAAACGTAACACAAGTTAATAGCAAGAGGAGGTGAAATGATGGATCTATTTACAATGATCATCTCCATTTTGCTTGCTTTACCCGTCGGTGCAGTTGTTGGCTATTTTGTTCGTAAATCTTTTTCTGAAGCAAAAATTGCTGGAGCTAGAGGTGCTGCAGAGCAAATTCTAGAGGATGCAAAACGTGAAGCAGAAGCCTTAAAAAAGGAGTCTCTGCTTGAGGCAAAGGATGAGATTCATAAGCTTCGTACAGAAGCAGAACGTGAAGTTCGTGATCGTAGAAGCGAGCTGCAAAAGCAGGAAAACCGCTTACTTCAAAAAGAGGAAAATCTTGATCGAAAAGACGAATCGTTAGACAAACGTGAAGCACTTTTAGAGAAGAGGGACGATTCTCTTAACAAAAAACAACAGCATATTGAAGAGATGGAAAGCAAAGTGGACGAGATCGTAAAAATGCAACAGGCAGAGCTTGAACGCATCTCGGGCTTAACTCGTGATGAGGCGAAATCCATCATTTTAGAGCGTATGGAACAGGAGTTATCCCATGACATCGCTTTAATGATAAAAGAGAGTGAAAATAGAGCAAAAGAGGAAGCAGACAAAAAAGCAAAGGAAATTTTGTCGTTAGCTATTCAACGTTGTGCGGCTGATCACGTAGCTGAAACGACCGTTTCGGTAGTCACTCTTCCAAATGATGAGATGAAAGGTCGAATCATTGGTCGTGAAGGACGAAACATCCGTACACTTGAAACTCTTACTGGAATTGATCTCATTATTGATGATACTCCAGAAGCAGTTATTTTATCTGGGTTTGATCCGATTCGAAGAGAAACAGCCCGCTTAGCGCTTGAAAAGCTAGTTCAAGATGGTCGTATCCATCCTGCTCGAATCGAAGAAATGGTTGATAAGGCACGCCGTGAAGTGGATGAACATATTCGTGAAATTGGTGAGCAAACAACTTTTGAGGTTGGGGTACATGGACTGCACCCAGATTTGATTAAGATTCTCGGCCGATTGAAATTCCGTACTAGCTATGGTCAAAATGTGTTGAAGCACTCTACTGAAGTTTCTCAATTAGCTGGATTGCTAGCTGCAGAACTTGGAGAAGATGAAACACTTGCTCGTCGTGCAGGCTTACTACACGATATTGGTAAGGCAATTGACCATGAAGTGGAAGGAAGTCACGTAGAAATCGGTGTCGAACTGGCTACTAAATACAAGGAGCATCCGGTTGTTATTAACTCGATTGCTTCTCACCATGGCGATTCCGAGCCTACATCCGTTATTGCTGTTCTTGTTGCAGCGGCAGATGCGCTATCCGCAGCAAGACCTGGTGCAAGACGTGAGACGCTTGAAAACTATATCCGACGCTTAGAAAAGCTTGAGGAAATTTCAGAATCGTATGATGGAGTGGAAAAGTCATTTGCTATCCAGGCTGGACGTGAAGTTCGTATCCTAGTGAAGCCAGAGCAAATTGACGACTTAGAGGCTCATCGTTTAGCTCGCGATATTCGTAAAAAAATCGAAGAGGAACTTGATTATCCTGGCCATATTAAGGTAACGGTAATTAGGGAAACGAGAGCAGTTGAATACGCAAAATAAAGCGGTGCTTTTGCACCGCTTTTATTTTGTCCAGCTCCAGCCCCCAGCAACTAGTGTACTTCGATCATCTCCCTACGATAAGTCAACATCGAATCGCTTGCGCTCTTCGTGTTTCCTTTATCTCAGTCGAAGCTCTCCACAAGGAAAGCTTCGACAGCATTCGCATCGCACGAAGGAAAAGCATGGCTTTTTCAAGGAGTCCATACGTTGCTAAACGGGCGCTTACGCTTTTCTTATTACCCAATACATATGATACAATGGAAAGAAATTACGAAAAAGAAGGGTTTAATTGATGAACATATTATTTGTTGGAGATGTCGTTGGTTCACCAGGAAGAGATATGGTGAAGGAATACGTCCCAAGATTAAAGGAAAAATATCGTCCACACATTACCATTATTAATGGTGAAAATGCTGCAGGTGGAAAAGGGATTACGGAAAAAATCTATCGAGGTTTTTTAGAGGTTGGTGCGCAAGCCGTTACGTTAGGAAACCATACATGGGATAACCGTGATATTTTTGAATTCATCGATGATGCCAAATACATGGTTAGACCAGCAAACTTTCCCGAAGATAACCCTGGTAAGGGAATTGTGTATTTAAAAATGAATCAAGATGAAATAGCAATCATCAGCCTGCAAGGACGTACCTTTATGCAACCCAATAATTGTCCGTTCCGAAAAGCGGATGAACTGATCGAAGAAGCTAGTAAACGAACACCTATTATCTTTGTTGATTTCCATGCTGAGGCAACAAGTGAGAAGCTCGCTATGGGTTGGTATTTAGATGGAAGAGTAACAGCAGTAGTTGGTACACATACACATGTACAAACGGCTGACAATCGAGTATTACCGCAAGGAACAGCCTATATTTCGGATGTTGGAATGACAGGTCCATATGATGGGATACTTGGAATGGACAGAGAAATTGTCATTAGACGATTCCTATCCAACTTACCAGCACGATTTGAAGTTCCAGATACAGATAAAACACAACTTGGTGCCGTACATATTGAACTAGATAAAAAGACGGGAAAAGCAAAAAAAATCGATCGAATTCTGATCAATGACGATCATCCATTTTTCTCATAGACGGTCAGAAAAATAAACGCATAGCTAAAGCACCTGCAAAATAGACGCAGGTGTTTTTTTGTTTAACTATTACCGCTAGAAATGCATATACACTTTGTTTTTAATCTTACTTTTTTGTCCAAGCCGGAATATGTTAAAGTTTTTGCGAATATAGTAGCAATGGAATCATATATACCTGAGTTGTTCAATAACAAGAACATCAGGGGGGATTAAACAAGGAGGAGCTAGGAATGGAAATATTAAAAGTTTCAGCAAAATCTAATCCCAATTCTGTAGCTGGTGCGCTCGCAGGAGTTCTGCGCGAAAGAGGTGCTGCGGAAATTCAGGCCATAGGTGCGGGTGCATTAAATCAAGCGGTAAAGGCAGTAGCCATTGCACGAGGATTTGTAGCACCTAGCGGAGTCGATTTAATTTGTATCCCAGCATTCACAGACATATTAATTGATGGGGAAGAGCGCACAGCGATCAAATTAATCATTGAGCCAAGATGAGGGAGTATCTTTTTTCCTGTTTGCATTCTTATTGCAAACAGGTTCTTTTTTTGTCAGTATGAGTCTATGCTAAAATAAACGACTAAGGAAGGGATACGAACCATGAAAATTTTTGATGCGCATTGTGATGTATTATACAAAATGTTTATGAATCCGAAGCTTACAAGCTTTCTAGATCCAAAGGAGCTTCAGGTTACGCTCGCGGGCATGAAAAAAAGTGGTGTAAAAGTACAATGCTTTGCCATCTACGTACCAGAGAATATTCACCCTGATCTTTCCTTCCATGCTGCTTTGCATATGATAGACCTTTTCTATGAAAAAATTATCAAACCATATAAAGAAATTAAGCTGATTACGAGTCAGAGTGATTTAGATGATCTAAAAGATGGGGAATTCGGAGCTATTCTTACACTGGAGGGGTGTGATTGTATCGGTTCGGATTTGCTGAAGTTAAAAACACTGCTGCGTCTCGGAGTTTCTTCAGTTGGTTTAACATGGAATTTTGCCAATGCTGTCGCTGATGGGGCACTTGAAGAGCGGGGCGCTGGTCTATCTAGATTCGGAAAAAGAGTCGTATCAACTCTTAACAAAGAGAGGGTATGGTGTGATGTATCACATCTATCAGAAAGAGGGTTTTGGGATGTGTTGGAGTTAGCAGATTATCCTTTCGCTTCTCACTCCAATGCGTATTCTCTATGTCCGCATCCGAGAAACTTACGGGATGAACAGATTGCGGCATTAATAGAAAGAGAAACAGTCATGGGATTAACCTTTGTTACTCAGTTCCTCTCTGGGAAAACGACAGCGACGATTACTGATGTACTGCGTCATCTTGACTATATTTGCTCTCTTGGAGGAGAGGATTTTGTTGGATTTGGGTCTGATTTTGATGGAACCGAACATTGTGTAACAGGGCTTGAACATGTAGAAAATTATAGTAATCTTGTAAATGAACTAGGAAAATATTATTCCAGTATACAGGTCGAGAAGTTTTTGTACGGAAATATGGCAAAAAGATTTCCGAAATAAAGAGGAGTGAATAAAGCGTTTTCATTTTTATTTAGACTGATTGGCTTAAAAAAAGACAGATAAAACTATTATTTTCGCAAAAATAAAAAAATATTCATATTTTCGCCATTATTTGGGCGTAAAGGGTTGCTTTTTTTTTCACATAGGTCTAGAATTGAAAGCGTTTAGTACCCTTCCATTTCTCACATTTTTACTCTATGAAAACTAGAGTCAAAATCTTCGTGTTACAATCGGAAAAGTGCTACACTATTGGTAAAGTAAACGTTTTTACATATTTCTTAACGTATCCAAAGGGGTGTAAGACATGATCAATCAACTTTCTTGGAAAGTTGGCGGGCAGCAAGGGGAAGGGATTGAAAGTACTGGGGAGATTTTCTCTATTGCTTTGAATCGATTAGGTTACTATTTATATGGGTACCGCCACTTTTCATCTCGTATTAAAGGTGGACACACTAATAACAAAATCCGTGTAAGCACGTCACAGGTTCGCTCTATTTCAGATGACTTAGACATCTTAGTGGCATTTGATCAGGAAACGCTTGACTTAAATTACAAAGAACTTCATGACAATGGTGTGATGATTGCAGATGCGAAGTTTAATCCTGTGAAACCAACGGATACAAATGCAACTTTGTATGCGGTTCCATTTACAGATATTGCAACTGAATTGGGTACATCATTAATGAAAAACATGGTGGCTGTAGGAGCTACATGTGCAGTACTAGATTTAGATATTAACGTTTTTGAGTCCGTAGTTCAAGAGATTTTTGGACGCAAAGGACAGTCTGTGGTTGATAAGAACATGGAAGCAATCAAAGCTGGTTATACAGCAATGAAGGAGCAAATCCAAGATTCCGCTTTAATGCAATTAGCAAAAGCAGATGGAAAGCAACGTTTGTTCATGATTGGTAACGATGCAATTGCACTAGGTGCACTAGCTGGTGGATGTCGCTTTATGGCAGCATATCCAATTACTCCTGCTTCAGAAATCATGGAGTATTTAATTAAAAAACTACCTGCTCTTGGTGGAACAGTTATTCAAACTGAAGATGAAATTGCGGCATGTACGATGGCAATCGGTGCAAACTATGCAGGTGTTCGTGCGATCACTGCATCAGCTGGTCCGGGATTATCGTTGAAGATGGAAGCAATCGGTCTTTCTGGAATTACCGAAACACCAATTGTTATTGTTGATACACAGCGTGGTGGTCCATCTACAGGTCTACCAACAAAGCAAGAACAATCTGATTTAATGGCCATGATTTATGGAACTCACGGAGAAATTCCAAAGATCGTTATGGCTCCAAGTACTGTACAAGAAGCGTTCTACGATACAGCTGAGGCATTTAACCTTGCTGAAGAGTACCAAGTGCCTGTTATCGTCTTATCTGACCTTCAACTTTCTTTAGGAAAGCAAACGGTTGAGCCTTTAGACTTTAGTAAGGTAGAAATTCGACGCGGAAAACTTGTAACTGAACTACCAGAATCAGATTCAAAAGATTACTTTAAGCGATACGAAGTGACTGAAGATGGTATTTCTCCTCGTGTTATTCCTGGGGTAAAGGGTGGAATTCACCACGTAACAGGTGTAGAACATGATGAAACAGGTAAACCGTCAGAATCAGCATTAAACCGTAATGCACAAATGGATAAGCGTTTCCGTAAAGTTGAGAACATCAAATTTAATACGCCAATTCACGTTCAAGCTCCACATGCGGATGCGGATGTACTAGTTGTTGGTTTTAACTCAACTAGAGGAGCGATTGAAGAAGCTATGACACGCCTTGAGAAGGATGGAGTGAAAGTGAATCATGCGCATGTACGTTTGATTCATCCGTTCCCTACTGACGAAATGCTTCCACTAGTCAAAGCAGCTAAAAAGGTTGTAGTTGTTGAAAACAACGCAACTGGACAGTTAGCAAACATTCTGAAGATGAATGTAGGACATGCTGAGAAAGTAGTAAAGCATTTAAAGTATGACGGAAATCCATTCCTACCACATGAAATCCATTCAAAGATCAAGGAGTTGTTCTAAATTATGGCGACGTTTAAAGATTTTCGAAACAACGTGAAGCCTAACTGGTGTCCAGGCTGCGGCGATTTCTCTGTTCAAGCGGCAATTCAACGTGCTGCTGCGAATGTAGGGTTAGAGCCAGATAACTTAGCGGTTATTTCTGGTATCGGTTGCTCTGGACGTATTTCAGGATATATAAACTCTTACGGATTCCATTCCATTCATGGACGTTCTTTACCGATTGCTCAAGGGGTAAAAATGGCGAATCGTGATTTGACGGTTATTGCATCTGGGGGAGATGGAGATGGTTTCGCGATCGGAATGGGTCATACAATTCACTCTATCCGTCGAAACATCGATATCACTTACATCGTAATGGATAACCAAATTTACGGTTTAACAAAGGGTCAAACATCCCCAAGATCGGCAGCAGGCTTCAAAACGAAGTCTACGCCACAAGGATCAATCGAACAGCCGATTTCTCCAATGGAAATGGCTTTAACTGCTGGTGCTACATTTGTGGCACAAAGCTTCTCTACAGACTTAAAAGACTTAACAGCGCTTATTGAAGCTGGTATTAAGCATAAAGGTTTCTCTTTAATCAACGTGTTTAGCCCATGTGTGACATACAATAAAATCAACACATACGACTGGTTTAAGGAAAACCTAACAAAGCTAGCTGATGTGGAAGGCTATGATTCATCTAACCGTGAAATGGCGATGCAAACTCTAATGCAGCATAACGGATTAGTAACAGGCTTGATTTATCAAGATACAGAGCGTAAATCTTACCAGGAACTAATTAACGGTTACTCTGAAACACCTTTATCTCAGCATGACCTTCAATTAGATGAAGCTCATTTTAATAAATTAGTTTCCGAGTTTATGTAAGTTGGAATGAACAAGAAACCCCGAGAACATCTCGGGGTTTCTCTATGTGGTATATTTCTGGTGATTTGTGATAACTATCACTTTCAATGAACGTGATAAGGGGTAAAATTATTTGCTGTAATGAATGAAACCGCTAACGAATGGTTAAGTTTTTTATATTGTGTTCAGTTGTTCAACCATTTATACTTAACTAATGTGATTCATTCTACTATCAACGAACTAACTATACGAAAATAATATTTTCGTTTGGTTGTATTTTTAAAATGTTTGATTATTGCAGTGAAAGGAGCAACATTTATGAACGAAAAGCAACGATTAGAAAGTCAACAAGCAGTGCAGGAAGGTAATTCTTCGGACAAAAAATCCGGTAAGGATTACAGTAAATATTTTGAAACAGTATATACTCCACCATCGTTAAAAGACGCGAAAAAGCGTGGAAAAGAAGAAGTAACGTACCATAAGGATTTCTCACTTCCTGAAGAATTTAAAGGCATGGGACAAGGTCGTAAGTTTTATATTCGTACGTACGGCTGTCAAATGAATGAGCATGATACAGAAGTAATGGCTGGTATTTTCATGGGGCTAGGCTATGAACCAACAGACTCTGTTGATGATGCAAATGTTATTTTATTAAATACATGTGCGATCCGTGAGAATGCTGAAAACAAAGTGTTTGGTGAGCTAGGTCATCTTAAACATTTAAAACAGCAAAACCCAGATGTATTAATCGGAGTTTGTGGCTGTATGTCTCAAGAGGAATCGGTAGTTAATAAAATCCTAAAAACATACCACCAAGTGGATATGATTTTTGGAACGCATAATATTCACCGCTTACCAAATATCCTACACGAAGCTTACATGTCTAAGGAAATGGTTGTGGAAGTATGGTCTAAAGAAGGAGATGTTATTGAGAACCTTCCGAAGATCCGCCGTGGAAATATTAAAGCATGGGTAAACATTATGTACGGATGTGATAAGTTCTGTACGTATTGTATCGTTCCATTTACTCGCGGAAAAGAGCGTAGCCGTCGTCCTGAAGACATCATTCAAGAAGTTCGCCAGTTAGCAGCGCAAGGATATCAGGAAATTACCCTTCTTGGACAAAACGTAAATGCTTACGGAAAAGATTTTGAAGATATGAATTACGGCTTAGGTGACTTAATGGATGAGATCCGTAAGATTGATATTCCACGTATTCGTTTTACAACGAGTCATCCGCGTGATTTTGACGATCACTTAATTGAGGTACTTGCTAAGGGTGGAAACTTAGTTGAGCATATACACCTTCCGGTTCAATCTGGTTCTACAGAAGTACTAAAAATCATGGCTCGTAAGTACACAAGAGAACAATACCTAGAACTTGTTCGCAAAATTAAAGCAGCTATTCCTAATGCTTCTTTCACTACAGATATCATTGTAGGATATCCGAATGAAACGGAAGAACAATTCGAAGAAACGCTTTCCTTATACCGTGAAGTAGGATACGAATCTGCTTATACATTCATCTATTCTCCACGTGAAGGAACGCCAGCGGCTAAAATGCAGGATAACGTTCCAATGGAAGTGAAGAAGGAACGTTTACAGCGATTAAACGCATTGGTAAATGAACTGTCAGCAGAAGCAATGAAGAAATATCATGGGGAAATAGTGGAAGTATTAGTTGAAGGGGAAAGTAAAAACAACCCGGATGTACTTGCTGGCTACACTCGTAAAAGCAAGCTAGTAAACTTTGTTGGGCCAAAAACAGCAATTGGTAAGCTTGTAAAAGTAAAAATCACAGAAGCAAAAACATGGTCATTAAACGGGGAAATCGTGGAAGAAACTCAAAGTGTAGAGGTGAAATAAATGGCGAAGTACACAAAAGATGATATTATAGCACGCGCAAAAGAACTAGCTTCCATGATCGCGAGCACAGAAGAAGTAGATTTTTTCAAGAAAGCGGAAGCGCAAATTCATAGCAATGAAAAAGTAAGCTCTCTTATCTCGCAAATTAAAGGGTTGCAAAAGCAAGCTGTTAATTTGCAACACTATGGAAAAGCAGAAGCTCTTAAGAAAACAGAAGATAAAATTGCTTCTATTGAAGAAGAATTGGATTCTATCCCTGTAGTACAGGAATTTAAGCAATCACAAGTAGATGTAAATGAACTACTGCAATTAGTGGCTAACACCATCTCCAACAAAGTGACAGACGAAGTCATCTTGTCAACGGGCGGAAATGTCCTAAGTGGGGAAACCGGTGCAGAGGTTAACAATAAGAATCAGAGCTGTTCCCATCACTAAGATGAAGACAAAAAAGACCCTCGTTTGGGAAACGAGGGTCTTTTTTGTATGCGACTCGGTTTTGAAGGGGAGTGAAGACTGGAAAGGGGTACAAATCTAGGCGAAAAGGTATTCATTGGAGTTATGAAGAACCGAAACAGCTCGGAAATCCCGTTATAACGTCCTTCTTCGGGCTTATGAAGGACAAAACTGATAGCGGGAGCATCTGCAACGTCTTTCATCAGTGTATGAAGGACAAAACTGGTAGTGAATACAGCTAAAATGAAGTTCATCGAGCCTATGAAGATCAAAACCGTAACAGAATCTAATCAAAATGAAGTTCATCAAGCCAATGAAAATCAAAACCGTAACAGAATCCACTCAAAATGAAGTTCATTGAGCTTATGAAGATCAAAACCGTTAAAGAACCCAACCAAAATGAAGTTCATCAACGCAATGAAGATCAAAACCGTTAAAAAACCCAATCAAAATGAAGTTCATCGAGCCTATGAAGGTCAAAACCGTAAAAGAATCCAATTAAAATGAAGTTCATTAACCCAATAAAGATCAAAACCGTTAAAAAATCCAACCCAACTGAAGTTCATTAACCTTAATAAACTATCCAGTAAAAAAACCGTCCAAAAACGATCTTCACCCTACAAATGACCAACCACACCCACCGTCACATTTCCCTCAACCAATACAATATTCCATAGAATTCCCCAGCCCCTTATATAATTCCTCACCTTTTCTAGGTATTAGCATAGAATGCACTATATCCGCCACCGAATGCCGAAAGAAATACAAACATGAAAAATATTATCACACTAGTCTAATGTCCCGCATAGGATGAAGTGAAAATGAATGAGGAGGGTTCGCTCGCAATGGCAGATTACAGAGAGATTATTACAAAAGCGGTCGTAGCGAAAGGACGTAAGTTTACACAGTCTAACGATACGATTCGCCCGGATCACCAACCGACTAGCATCCTTGGTTGCTGGATTATCAATCATACGTATGAAGCTAAAAAGGTTGGAAAAAAAGTCGAGATTCACGGCTACTATGACATTAACGTTTGGTACTCCTTTAATGATAATACAAGAACTGAAGTAGTAACTGCACGTGTTGACTATTGTGACGTCATTAAGTTAAAGTACCGCGATCCAGATTGCCATGATGACAACGATGTTATTGCTCGTGTCGTTCAGCAGCCAAACTGCATAGAAGCTGTTATCTCACCGAACGGTAATGCAATTATCGTTCACGTGGAAAGAGAGTTTCTTGTAGAAGTAATTGGGGAAACAGTGGTTTGTGTAGCTGTTTACGATAATTGTGACTGCGACGACGACTGGGGATTAGATGTCGAAGACGAAGAGTTTGAAGATTTGAATCCAGATTTCCTAATCTGTGACGAAGAAGAGTAATGGCGAACTAGGAAGGTTTCACTTCCTAGTTTTTCTTTGTGGCTGATATTTACAGCTTCCAAAAAACCTTTCCCTTCATTCTTTATGTTATAATAATGATCAGAGTGAAAGATAGAAATAGGGTTTTGGAGGATTGTATGGCTACATATACGCCGATGATACAGCAATATTTAAAGGTAAAGGCAGAGTATCAGGATGCCTTTTTATTTTTTCGTCTTGGGGATTTTTACGAGATGTTTTTTGATGATGCCGTCAAGGCTTCACAAGTACTAGAAATTACATTAACTAGCAGAGATGGTGGGTCTCTGGATCGTATCCCTATGTGTGGGGTTCCTTACCATGCTGCTCCTCAATATATTGAACAGTTAATTGAAAAAGGATTTAAAGTCGCGATTTGTGAACAAACGGAAGATCCGAAGCAGGCAAAAGGTGTGGTTCGGAGAGAGGTAGTTCAGTTAATCACTCCTGGAACAATGATGGAAGGAAGAGGACTGAATGAAAGAGAAAACAATTATTTAGCGACCATCTCTAAGTTCTCCGATGATCAGTATGGGTTTGCGGTGAGTGATCTGACTACAGGGGAATCTCAAGTAACCATCACAAAGAGCATGGATGAAGTTCTAAATGAACTGGCAACATCTGGTGCTCGTGAGGTCGTCATTTCTGCTTCTCATTCGGATGAGCTGCAGAAAAAAATTCGTGAGCGAGGTCAAGTGACCCTTTCAATGGAAGAAGATATTCAAAGTTATTCTTCGTTTGAAGCTCTTTTGTCACACTTAACCAATGATGAGCTTAAGCAGACGACCGCAAGATTATTTAATTACTTATATCGAACACAAAAAAGATCGCTTGATCATCTTCAGGCTGTTCGGTTTTATACAGTAGATCAATATATGAAAATAGATTATTACTCGAAACGTAATCTCGAATTAACAGAAACGATTCGATCGAAAGGCAAAAAAGGGTCTCTTCTATGGCTACTGGATGAAACAAAAACGGCGATGGGAAGCAGAATGCTCAAGTCATGGGTCGATCGTCCACTTATCAATCAGCAACAAATCGAGCTTCGCCATTCCGTTGTAGATACGCTTGTTAGTTATTATTTTGAACGCCAAGAAATCCGTGAAAAGCTAACGGAAGTTTATGATCTAGAGCGCCTAGCAGGACGGATTGCATTTGGTAATGTGAATGCAAGGGATCTCATACAGTTAAAAAAATCGCTTATACAAATTCCGTTATTAAAAAGTATGGTTGAGAATTTACCAAACGAAGCAACGAAACGTTTAGCAGACAAGCTTGAACCATGCGAAGAAATAACTGATTTATTAGAAACAGCGATTGTTGACAATCCACCGCTTTCAATTAAAGAGGGAAATATCATTTCCGACGGGTACAATGAAGAACTTGATCGCTACCGTTATGCGAGTCGAAATGGAAAGCAGTGGATTGCCGAGCTTGAAAAAGAAGAGCGTGAGAAAACGGGAATCAAATCGCTTAAAATCGGATACAACCGTGTGTTTGGTTATTATATTGAAGTGACTCGTGCGAATCTTTCCTTATTAAAAGAAGGTCAGTACGAAAGAAAGCAAACACTCGCAAACGCTGAACGCTTTATTACACCGGATTTAAAAGAAAAAGAGACATTGATTTTAGAAGCGGAAGAAAAAAGTACAGAGCTTGAGTATGAGTTGTTTACAACCATTCGTGAGTACGTAAAGGAATATATTCCACATATACAAAGATTGGCTAAGGTCGTAAGTGAACTGGACGTTCTGCAATGTTTTGCAGAAATTAGTGAAGCACGTCATTACACAAAGCCAAGCTTTACTACTGACAGACAATTGGTGATTAAAAATGGTCGTCATCCGGTTGTTGAAAAGGTTATGAATGCTCAGGAATACGTACCAAACGACTGCCATATGGGGGAAGAGCGAGAAGTTCTATTAATTACTGGACCGAATATGTCAGGGAAAAGTACGTACATGAGACAAATTGCGCTCACTTCGATTCTTGCTCAGATTGGCTGTTATGTTCCGGCAGATGAGGCCAAGCTGCCAATCTTTGATCAAGTGTTTACGAGAATTGGAGCAGCAGATGATTTAATTTCTGGACAAAGTACGTTTATGGTGGAAATGCTTGAAGCAAAAAACGCCATCGTTAATGCAACCAAAAATAGCTTAATTCTATTTGATGAAATCGGGCGAGGAACCTCTACCTACGATGGAATGGCGTTAGCACAGTCAATCATTGAGTATATTCATGAACGAATTGAGGCGAAAACGTTATTCTCGACTCATTACCATGAATTAACCATTCTCGAAGAGCAGCTTCCGATGTTAAAGAACGTCCATGTAAGCGCGATTGAGCAAAATGGAAAAGTGGTGTTCCTTCATAAAATCAAAGAGGGAGCAGCTGATAAGAGCTACGGAATTCACGTGGCAGAACTAGCGGAGCTACCAAAGGAACTGATTGCTCGTGCGAATGAAATTTTAAAAGCATTAGAGTCAGGTGACAACACAACTGCCAAAGAAGAAAAGAAAGTAGTAACGAATAAGGTGTCAGAAGATGCTCAACTGTCATTTTTTGATGAACCAAAGATTGAAGCAAAAGCAAACCTATCATCGAAGGAAAAGAAGACACTTGAGTCTTTGAAATCGCTAAATATATTAGAAATGACTCCTATGCAGGCTTTTAATGTTTTATTTGATCTTCATAAGCAGGCAAAGAGCTAAACATCTCAGGGAGGTGAGACGATGGGGAAAATCATTCAATTAGATGATCGACTATCGAATAAAATTGCTGCCGGAGAAGTGGTTGAACGACCGGCATCTGTTGTAAAAGAACTTGTTGAAAATGCAATTGATGCAGGTAGTACTGTGATTGAAGTAGAGGTTGAGGAAGCGGGATTAGGTAAAATTCGAATACTCGACAACGGTGACGGTATTTCGGAAGAAGATGTACTAATGGCGTTTCAGCGTCACGCGACTAGTAAAATAAAAAACGATGAGGATTTGTTTCGAATCCGAACACTTGGGTTTCGTGGAGAAGCATTGCCAAGTATCGCTTCGGTAAGTCGTTTTGAAATGAAAACATCAACGGGTGAGGTTGGTTCAAGAGTCGTGTTTGAGGGTGGAGTTTTGCAGGTTCATGAAGCAGCGGCTGCCAGAAAAGGAACCGACATTATTGTTACGGACCTTTTCTTCAACACGCCTGCCCGCTTAAAATATTTGAAGACCGTTCACACGGAGCTTGGGAATATTACCGATATTATGAACCGTCTTGCGCTAAGTCATCCTGAAATTTCGTTTCGCCTGATTCATAATGATCGAAAGCTCCTTCACACCACTGGAAACGGTGATGTCCGTCAAGTATTAGCTGCCATTTATGGAGTAAACATCGTGAAGAAAATGGTTCCTATTACAGCTACCTCACTAGATTATAAGGTAACAGGTTGGATTGCTCTTCCTGAGATTACGAGGGCTTCAAGGAACTATATATCTACCATGATTAATGGGCGTTTTATAAAAAACTATCCTCTAGTAAAAGCAGTACAGGAAGGTTATCATACATTATTACCAATTGGCCGTTATCCAATTGTTTTATTGTCAGTCGAAATGGATCCCATTTTAGTAGATGTGAATGTGCATCCGTCTAAGATGGAAGTGCGTTTAAGTAAGGAGCAAGAGTTAAACCAGCTCGTTACAGACGTGATTAAAAAGGTATTTAAAAGTCAAGAGCTTATTCCTTCAGGTTTTATTCAACAGGAGAAAAAAGAAAAGCCACCATCGGAGCAAACCTTTCTCGAGCTTGATCATGTGGTGGAAAAAGAGATCCCAGTTGAGAGAGCTGTTTTTAAAGAGTCCACATTAAGAGAACCTAATAGAACGGAAAGAGTGGAAGAACTTATTCAAAGACCTGTTTCCGTGGTAAAAGAAGAATCCCTTGCTCCTATTAGGACGGAATCTGTTACGGTGGTTGAGATAGAAGAGGAAGTCGTAGCTGAAACAGATCTCCTCCAAGAATCAAAATTAAGAGTTCCTCCATTTTATCCAATCGGCCAAATGCATGGGACGTATATTCTAGCTCAAAATGAAAAAGGGCTTTATATTATTGATCAGCATGCGGCACAGGAAAGAATCAAATATGAGTACTTCCGTGAAAAGGTGGGAGATGTTCAAAGTGAGCTCCAAGAGTTACTCGTACCGATAACGCTAGAGTATTCTACTGATGAAGCGCTAAAGATTATGGAACATCAACACGAGTTAGAGAGAGTGGGTGTGTTCTTAGAGCCGTTTGGACACAACAGCTTTATTCTTCGCTCACATCCACAGTGGCTCCCAAAAGGGGAAGAGAAAGAGCTTATGGAGGAAATGATTGAGCAGCTTTTACACATGAAAAAGGTCGATATTCATAAACTGCGTGAAGAAGCGGCCATCATGATGAGCTGTAAGGCCTCCATTAAAGCAAACCATCATTTGCGGCAGGATGAAATCCAGGCCCTGTTAGATGAGCTGCGATCTACTTCAGATCCGTTTACCTGTCCGCATGGAAGGCCAATTATTATTCATTATTCTACCTATGAAATGGAAAAAATGTTTAAACGTGTAATGTAAGAACTGGGTTCAATAGAATCTAGTTTTTCTTTTTGGTTATTGGAGTAATTTTACACAAAAAGGGCAAAAATAAGAAAAGTGTCGAACAAATTGTATAGCATGCGCATCGTTTATCCTATATATTGAAGGTAGAAAGGGGGGGGATGAATGTTTGTTTTTGGATTGCTAACGACAATTCTTCCGGTTGTGATCGTTATTTTTGCCATTGCTTATATTGCGAAAAACAAAAACAAGGAGGATGAAGAAAACATGATACGGCACTTATACACATATTTAGTTTTATTTGCAACCTTAATGATGGTCATCGGTGGTGGAATTTCCATATTTATGGCTACTGCTGACTTAGTGAGCCCAGCAGGATATTACCAGAGTTTTTCTGACTACGAAATGATGCGAGAGAGCGAAAAGGTAGGTGGAGACACTCAAATAAGCGAGGAAGAGCTACGCGCCGATTATGAACAAGTGGTGGAAGATGAAAAATCGAGAATTAGAGAAAATGCCAAAAACCAAATTATTAAAAGCTTAGGCTTTATTGTCATTCCTCTTCCGATATTTATTTACTTTAACAGAATGAGAAAAAAGCATGTTGAGTAAAGCTCCTTTTCTTAGGGGCTTTTTTTATGCCTAATTATTCGAGATATATACCCGTTTTTTGGGATAAGTACATATAGTATCATGTATACAACTTAGAAGAAAAAGGGGAATGCCAATTGAAACGAGGAATGAGAAGACCTTTCCCTTTCGGTATGGGGAATATTGGTGGATATCCAAACTACAATCCGTTTTCCCAATTTGATAGTTTTGGATATCCTGATGCAAAATACTATGGATTTGAAGATCAGGTGCCAAGCAAGGTCGGTATCGGAGGTTCCAATTATAGTCCGTTTTTTGGCTATGGAGCACCAAGCTTCGGTCATTCAGGCTATGGATATCCTTCTCCCTACGGAGGGCCTGGATTTACTCCTGGGTTTGGAGGCGGATACGGCTTAGGTTATGGTGGTGGTCCTGGAATGGGATATGGTGGAGGGATTAGTCCGCTCGGTGCTGGATTACTAGGGTTTGGTGCGGGGTTGCTCGGTGGAGCTCTTTTTGATAATAAAGGTCGATGGTACTATTAAAAATGAAGAAGTCCCAAGGTAGAACCGTGGGACTTCTTCGAAGCTTATGGGGAAGTTACCTTGCCACAGAAGGTAACTTATGAAGATAATCAAGTGCCCTACCCGTACCAATCGCTACTGATTCTAACGGTTCATTAGCTAAATGAACGGGAACGAAGATTTGCTCGCTTAGCCACTGCTCCATGCCTTTTAGTAGAGAGCCTCCACCTGTTAAAATGACTCCTCGGTCTACTATATCACCGCTTAATTCGGCTGGACTGTCTTCTAACGTAGCACGAACAGCTTCTAGTATATGAAGCAGTGATTCTTTAATAGCATCACGAACTTCGTAGGAATGTAGTTCGATAGTTTTTGGTAAACCAGTTAGCAAGTCTCTTCCGCGAACTTCTAGCACTTCTTTTTCGTGGTCCACAAGGGCATAACCGATTTCCATCTTAATTTGCTCGGCTGTTCGCTCCCCAATTAGAACATTATATTCTTTTCTTACATACTGAATAATATCGTCATCCAAATGATCGCCGCCAATTCGAATAGAGTGGCAGGCAACGACGCCTCCGAATGAAATAATCGCTACTTCAGTAGAACCTCCGCCAATATCTACTACCACATTGGCTACAGGCTCATCCACAGGAAGTCCAGCTCCAATTGCAGCGGCCACTGGTTCTTCAATAAGAAAGACTTTTTTGGCACCTGCGTTTTTTGCGGCATCCTGAATGGCTCTTTTGTCCACACTGGTAGAGCCAGCTGGTGTACAAATGACCACATTAGGTTTTCGAATCGTTAACCCCATTCTAGTTGAAGCTTTTGTAATAATGTACTTTAATAATTCAGACGTGATATCATAATCGGCAATAACTCCGTTTTTTAGAGGGCGAATCGCTGTAATTTTACCAGGCGTTTTTCCGATCATTGCTTTTGCTTCTAGCCCTACCGCTACGATTTTATTCGTTGTAGTATCTAGTGCAACAACAGATGGCTCATTAAAGACAATTCCTTTATTTTTACTATATACAAGTACGTTTGCGGTACCTAAATCAATTCCAATCTCTAACGTTCCAAACATATCTATCCCACCAATTCATTTTAAGTCTCTTTACACTCTTCATATAAAGTAGCACGAATTTGGGGGTTCTCTGTCGATTGTTATCGAATCGTTATATAATTGTAATGTAAAAAGAAAGAATTGGAAGTGCATGACAAAGGTATAACGGGTAAAAATCTGGTTATAATGCATAGAGGCTTACCTGCTTCTAGTTTTATGTTAATGGTGTTCCATGTTATACTACAATGCATCTAAAGTAATTTGTAAAGGCAGTGTCAGCATGATACAGGAGAAGGAAAAAGTCGTCGTCTTAATTGGACCAACAGCCGTTGGGAAAACGAGGACGAGTATTGAGTTAGCGAAGAGATTTAATGGTGAAATCATTAGTGGTGACTCAATGCAAATATATAAAGAAATGGATATCGGAACCGCCAAGATTAAGCAAGAAGAAATGGAAGGAATTACTCATCATCTCATTGATATTAAGCATCCAGATGAGACGTTTTCAGTAGCTGAGTTTCAGGAGCTAGTACGCATGAAAATTACGGATATCACCAATAGAGGAAAGCTACCAATGATAGTTGGTGGCACGGGACTGTACATTCAATCAGCCATCTATGATTACCAATTTTCTGATGCTCCGAATAATGATGAACTGAGACAACAGCTGGAAGACCGAGTGAAGACAGATGGGGTGGAAGTTCTTCATAAAGAGTTGTCTCAAGTAGATCCGGTAAGTGCGGATCGCATACATCCGAATAATGTTCGACGTGTCATCCGTGCATTAGAGGTTTTTTTGACAACCGGACAAACGTTAACGGAAATACAATCGGAGCAAGTGATTGAACCATTGTATGAAGTTTCTATCATTGGCTTAACAATGGAACGTGAACGCTTGTATGATCGTATTAATGCAAGAGTAGATGAAATGATAACAGAAGGTCTAGAAGAAGAAGTGAAAAAGCTATATGACCGTGGGCTGATGCATACACAGGCTTTGCAAGCCATTGGTTATAAGGAGTGGTTTCATTATTTTTCAAAAGAACAATCGCTTGAAATAACAATCGAGCAATTAAAGCAGAACTCTCGGCGATACGCGAAACGACAGCTTACATGGTTCCGAAATAAAATGGATGTTACATGGTTTGATATGACAGATGTGACAAATGAGGAACAGATTCAAAAAAAAATTACTGAAATTTCTACGTATATTGAAGGAAAGCTAAAAATAAAATCGAATACATATGAAATAGAGATAAAAGAGGAGGATTTATTATGAAGCAAGCCATTAATATCCAAGATCAATTTTTAAATCAACTTCGCAAAGACAGTACTAATTGTACGGTGTTTTTGTTGAATGGCTTTCAATTAAGAGGACAAATTAAAGGCTTTGATAACTTTACGATACTATTTGAATGTGAAGGGAAGCAACAGCTTGTATATAAGCATGCCATTTCTACTTTTTCACCACTGCGCAATGTTCAAATTGATTTAGAAGGACCACAGCAGCAATAATAGAACTTCATTCAAGACCCGCTTTCTTCACGGAAGCGGGTCTTTGATTTCTAAAAAAAAATTTTTTGAATACATATAGAGTAATCGCTTAAATAATGGGAAAAGCATGAGCTACTGCCAGAGGAGTAAATAACACTAAAAATAGGCTATTGTCACAATTCATGCACCAAGCGCGTATACTGTTTTATAATGTGAGGTGAAAGCTTTGGACCAACCAATTCGAATGAAAAACAATGGACAAATCAGCATTGTCTTAAATTCTCAGAAACGAAAACCCACTGTTACCGAACCATATGTGGCTCCAAAGGCCATTCCCCCAGAGCATGCAGCATTAAAGGAGATAGAGGAAGAACTTGGTGCGCTTGTTGGAATGGAAGAAATGAAGCGAATGATAAAGGAAATTTACGCATGGATATATGTGAACAAAAAAAGGGAAGAAGCTGGATTAAAAGCGGGGAAACAAGCGCTCCATATGATGTTTAAAGGAAATCCTGGAACAGGGAAAACTACTGTTGCTAGGTTGATTGGGAAGTTATTTCTGCGAATGAATGTCCTTTCCAAAGGTCATTTAATTGAAGCGGAACGGGCCGATCTAGTCGGTGAATACATCGGACATACTGCCCAAAAAACAAGAGACCTCGTTAAGAAAGCGCTCGGGGGAATTCTATTTGTTGACGAAGCCTACTCTCTTGGAAGAGGCGGAGAAAAGGACTTTGGTAAAGAAGCCATTGACACACTCGTCAAACATATGGAGGATAAGCAGCATGAGTTCATCCTAATATTGGCAGGTTATTCGAGAGAAATGGATGATTTTCTCACACTCAATCCTGGATTACATTCTCGGTTTCCCCTTGTCATCGATTTTCCAGATTACAGCATTGAGCAACTTATGGAAATTGGGCAGAGGATGCTAAAGGAAAAGGAATACACATTAAGCCATGAAGCAGAAAAGAAGCTTCGGGAGCATCTCATATGGGTGAAATCAGCGTTTAGCCCAGCTGGCTTCTCGAATGGGCGATACGTTAGAAATGTTCTCGAAAAATCGATCCGAGCTCAGGCAATGAGATTGTTAATGATAAGTAACTTCGACCGGCATGATTTAATGACGATACGAAGCAATGATCTTATATTTGAAGAAGATGACTAGAATGGGGCAGGCTAGAAGTAGCCTGCTTTGTTTCGTTATGTAGCGGATTAGTATTAAAAACGAATATTTGGTATGATATAAAAAAGGACGATGAGGTGATTTCTTGGAGCAAAAGCATGAGTATGAAAAGGTGATTCTTGTGGGTTGTCAAACCGTAGAGGATGACGAAAGATTTCACTATTCTATGGAGGAGCTAGCTTCTTTAACGGAAACCGCAAAAGGTACAGTACAAGCAACATTATCTCAAAAAAGAGACAGAATCCATCCATCTACATACATAGGTAAAGGGAAAGTTGAAGAGTTGAGAGCATTAGAGGAGGAAACGGAAGCAAATATTATCATATTTAATGATGAGCTTTCGCCGAGTCAGGTCCGAAATCTATCAAAAGACATCTCAGCAAGAATCATTGATCGAACTCAATTAATTTTGGATATTTTTGCCCAACGTGCACGTTCTAAAGAAGGGAAGCTTCAAGTCGAATTGGCCCAGCTTCAATATCTTCTTCCGAGGTTGGGTGGGCAAGGAACGCAACTTTCACGACTTGGTGCAGGAATTGGGACGAGAGGTCCGGGGGAAACCCAACTCGAGACCGATCGGAGACATATTAGAAGGAGAATTGATGATATTAAAGCACAGCTCAAAGTGATCGTGCAGCATCGTGATCGTTATCGTGAGCGTCGGAAAAAGAATAAAGCCTTTCAAGTGGCGTTAGTCGGGTATACGAATGCGGGTAAATCGACATTATTCAATCGTTTAACGGAAGCGGATTCGTTTGAGGAAAATCAATTGTTTGCCACACTTGACCCGATGACGAGAAAAATGATTCTTCCAAGCGGATTTAGTACGTTACTAACAGACACGGTTGGATTTATTCAAGACCTACCAACGACATTGATTGCTGCCTTTCGATCAACATTAGAAGAAGTACGAGAAGCTGATCTTCTTTTACACGTCGTTGATATGTCGAGTGCGGATTCATATCAGCATGAACAAACGGTACATAAGTTGTTGGAGGATTTAGATATACAACAAATTCCTCAGTTGACCGTATATAATAAAAGAGATATGAAAAATCCTGACTTTGTTCCAACCGCCAAAACAGAAACGCTGCAGATTTCAGCATTTAGCGAGGAAGATCGCTATTTATTAAAGCAAAAAATAGAACAGGTGATTATTTCAGAAATGAAATTTTACCAAGTTGAGGTTCCTTCCACAGAAGGAAAACTGTTAGCTCAATTAAAAAATGACACGATTTTAAGGGAGCTAGCATTCGAGGAAGAAAAGGATATGTATCTGTGCAAAGGATATGTACTTAACGATCACCAAATATTAGGTCAAATTAATCAATACAGTATTTAGTTAGGAGAACAACATGTATCAGCATTTCACATTTGGGGAAGCATTAAAGCCGATCGTTCGACAGGTCGAAGAGCAAATTTTTATGAAGCATAAACAAATTGGTGAGACGGTGGAAGCGAATCAGTTTCGCGTTCTAGAAAGCTATCAGCGCCATCAAGTGAGTGATTCTCACTTTATCCCTTCAACAGGATATGGTTATGATGATATTGGTAGGGATACATTAGAGAAGATTTATGCCGATGTGTTTGGTGGAGAAGCAGGTCTTGTACGTCCGCAAATCATCTCCGGTACTCATGCAATTTCAATTGCTTTATTTGGTGTATTACGACCCGGAGATGAGCTTCTTTACATAACAGGAAAACCGTATGACACATTGGAGGAAATTGTAGGGATTCGTGGGAATGGTGTAGGTTCTTTAAAGGAATTTGGAATATCTTATCAAAGTGTTGATTTAAAAGAGGATGGACAGGTCAATTACGAACATGTAAAAACAATGATTAAGCCGAATACAAAAATGATCGGTATTCAACGTTCCAAAGGGTATGCAAACAGACCATCTTTTACCATCAATCAAATTAAAGAAATGATTGAATTTGTTAAAAATATAAAAGAAGATGTTGTCGTATTTGTTGATAATTGTTATGGTGAATTTGTAGAGTTAATGGAGCCTTGCCATGTAGGCGCTGACTTGATGGCAGGCTCTTTAATTAAGAACCCTGGTGGGGGGCTTGCCAAAACTGGTGGGTATATCGTTGGGAAAGAAAAATATGTAGAAGCATGCTCCTATAGGATGACCTCACCAGGTATTGGAGCAGAAGCGGGTGCCTCTCTTTATAGCCTTCAAGAAATGTACCAAGGCTTCTTTTTAGCACCGCATGTGGTTGGACAAGCATTAAAGGGTGCTGTTTTTACCTCAGCCATGCTTGACAGATTAGGAATGAACACAAATCCAGCCTGGGATGCAGAACGGACAGATTTGATTCAATCGGTTCAATTCGATGACAAAGAGAAAATGATTGCCTTTTGCCAAGCCATTCAATTTGCTTCTCCTATTAACTCGCATGTAACGGCATACCCGGCTTATATGCCTGGTTATGAAGATGATGTGATCATGGCTGCGGGAACATTTATACAAGGGGCTAGCATTGAATTAAGCGCCGATGGACCAATACGACCACCGTATGTTGCTTATGTACAGGGAGGACTAACCTATTCTCATGTGAAAATGGCCATACTGATCGCGTTGAACCGATTAGCTGAAAAACAACTAATTGATTTTAATTAAGTAGATTATACAGAGGGTTTTAATAATTCTCTTTTTCTACAAAAAATCCATGTTATATAAACTAACATTATGTTGACAGAAAAACTGACATTTCATATAATAAGAATATGAAAGAAAGAAATGGAGGGACAGCAAATGAGCGGAAGTGATATCCGTCGTTCCATGCCATTATTTCCAATTGGAATTGTGATGCAGCTTACAGAACTATCTGCAAGACAAATTCGATATTATGAAGAGCACCAATTGATCTCTCCGGCTAGAACTGAGGGAAACAGAAGAATGTTTTCTTTGAATGACATTGATCAGCTTTTAGAAATAAAAGATTTGATCGAGCAAGGTGTGAATCTTGCAGGAATTAAGCAAATTTTTTCTGTGAAAGAGCAACAGGTGCTATCAGAAGAAATAGTGAAGGAAGCAGAGAAAGCAAGACGTGATCTGTCCGATGATGAGTTACGTAAAATGTTGCGCTCAGAGCTTATGCAAGCTGGCCGCTTTAATCGTTCGTCGTTGCGTCAAGGTGATATGTCACGCTTTTTCCACTAATAAAAAGAGATTTACTATTCAAGGGAGGAAACAAAATGGCTAAGTTTACAAGAGATGATATTACAAGAATGGCAGAAGAACAAAATGTTAAGTTTATTCGTCTGCAATTCACTGACATCTTAGGAACAATCAAAAACGTTGAGATTCCTATCAGTCAGCTTGAAAAAGCTTTAGACAACAAAATGATGTTTGACGGTTCTTCTATCGAAGGTTTCGTTCGTATCGAAGAGTCAGACATGTACTTATATCCAGACTTAGACACATGGGTAGTTTTCCCTTGGACAGCTGAAAAAGGTAAAGTGGCACGTTTAATCTGTGACATCTACAATCCAGATGGAACTCCATTCGCTGGTGACCCACGTAACAACTTAAGAAGAATTATTAAAGAAATGCAAGACTTAGGATTCTCTGATTTCAATCTTGGACCTGAGCCAGAATTCTTCTTATTCAAGCTTGATCAAGCTGGAGAGCCTACACTTGAATTAAACGACAATGGTGGATACTTCGACCTTGCTCCAACAGACCTTGGTGAAAACTGCCGTCGTGATATCGTGTTAGAGCTTGAAGAAATGGGCTTTGAAATTGAAGCATCTCACCATGAGGTAGCTCCAGGACAACACGAAATCGACTTCAAATATGCTGATGCATTAAGCGCTTGTGACCAAATCCAAACGTTCAAGCTTGTTGTTAAAACAATTGCACGTAAGCACGGTCTACATGCTACATTCATGCCGAAGCCATTATTCGGAGTAAACGGTTCTGGAATGCACTGTAACGTTTCTTTATTCAAAGAAGGCAAGAATGCATTCTTCGATCCAACTGGAAACTTAGAACTAAGCGACACTGCTCGTCAGTTCATCGCTGGTATCATTAAGCATGCACCAAACTTTACAGCTGTAACGAACCCAACTGTAAACTCTTATAAGCGTTTAGTACCTGGTTACGAAGCACCTTGCTATGTTGCATGGTCTGCTAGAAACCGTTCACCGCTAATCCGTATCCCTGCATCTCGTGGAATTTCCACTCGTGTAGAAGTACGTAGCGTTGACCCAGCTGCTAACCCTTACTTAGCAATGGCAGTATTACTTGCTGCAGGTCTTGACGGAGTGAAGAACTCTTTAACACCACCAGCTCCAGTTGACCGCAACATCTACGTTATGAACAAAGAAGAGCGTCAAGCTGTAGGTATCGAAGATCTACCAGCTACACTTGCTGCTGCTTTAGATAACTTAAAATCAGACGAAACAATGGTTTACGCTCTTGGAGAGCATATCTTCGAACACTTCGTAGAAGCAAAAGAGATCGAGTGGGATATGTTCCGTACACAAGTACATCCATGGGAGCGCGAGCAATACATGTCAATGTATTAATCCGTTTAAAGAAAACCCTCAACACTTTAATGTTGAGGGTTTTTTGTATGTTTGTTAATGGTGGGGTTACGGTTATGACTTTAACTTGATCGTAATATAAGTTTCGAGGTCATAAAAGTCCGTTTACGACATGAAGTATACATTTCACCAAGCTACTGATGTCATAAAAACTTGTTTATGACGTTAAGGAGGCAAATGAGGCAGCACTCATGTCATAAGTCAATTAACGATCTCAGACTCGTGAATAAAAATCTCAATAATCTCATGGCCCATTGGTTTAGTCGAAGAAGGAGCTTTGAGCCATTGTAATTATAAAAAAGCAAGCATCCTTTGATGCTTGCTTTCACTTTATTAATGAATATGACGATATACTCCAATAACTTTTCCTAGGATGGACACATTTCGTAGGATAATTGGTGCTAGAGAAGAGTTCTCTGGCTGCAAACGGACATAGTCCTTTTCTTTGAAGAATCTCTTAACTGTTGCCTCATCTTCCTCAGTCATGGCAACAAC
>NZ_JAKFCQ010000163.1:0-38025 GCF_036676585.1 Robertmurraya sp. | reverse complement strand
TAACCAAACATTGGTGAAGTAATTAGGTTAAACTTTATGGTAGAAAAGTAGTGTTTCATATTTTGCAATGATGAAAAATATGGTATGGTACTTTATGGTGATAAAATTGTTGATGATTAAAGATTTGTTTACGAATTTAGCTATTGTTGTTTCTTTACTATTCCTATACTCACATATCTTTTCGACGAGCCCTCTAACAAAAGACTCCACCTTTCTGAGAAAAATTTTGTTGGGTGTAGTTGGTGGGTTGTTTTCTAATATTCTCATGCAATACGGCATTCGAATAGATACAACAATCGTTGATCTAAGACATATTCCGATTATTTTGCTCGCGTTTTTTGGTGGTTCTTTGCCGGCTTTCATTGGGATGGTATTAGTCATTATAGGTCGTTTTTTTATTGGCGTGAATACCTCTGCGTATGCATCTGTCATTCTTATGGTTCTTATTACTTTATTTTCTATTTTGATTTCTTCACAAAGGATATCCAAGAAAAACAAGGTTATATGGATGCTTACGTTTTCCAATATTATTTTTACCTTTGTGATTATTTATTTAGTAAATGACCTTTCTTTACTAGTCAAATTGATCCCCCTATATTGGATCATTTCATATATAGCAGGTTTTCTATCTTTTTATATTCTAGATTTTATTAGAAAAAGTCAGTTTTTACTGGAAAAATATAAATCGGAGTCTACAACGGATGGATTGACGGGGTTAAATAATGTTCGGAAATTTGATGAAGTATTTAACTCATTGCTTAACGAATTGAATAAAAGTATTCAAAGTTTTTCTCTCCTTTATATTGATATTGATTTCTTTAAAAAAATAAATGATACTTATGGTCACTCGGAAGGGGACCTGGTTTTAAAGCGACTAGGAACGTTATTAACCGTTAGTACCAGAAACTTTGACATCGTTAGCCGGAATGGAGGAGAGGAGTTTACCATCCTTCTGCCGGATACTTCTGTCGCAAGAGCAATGGATATTGCGGAGCATATCAGAAAAACGGTTGAAAATACGGAGTTTCCCTTATCAGGTGGTGGAGTGATAAAGGTAACGGTATCCATTGGGGTCGCATCTTATAAAGATACAACGGACAACCCAAGCATGCTAATAGAGGATGCGGATAAAGCTTTGTATGTAGCGAAAAAAACTGGACGCAACAAAGTTTGTTGCCATAATTCAATAGATTAAATACCTTGAGCTCGGGACAAGTTTGTCTTGGGCATTTTTTATGTTAAAATTTACTTCTTCTTATGTAGTACCGGGAATTTTACCATGAGAAACAATTTTGGATATTCAACATTTATATAAAGAGATGAAAAAAGGTTGCTGTAGACCCACCCAACTTTCGATTGTTATCCTTATAAAGGAGGTTTTGGGCTCGGAGGTGTGAATATGGACAAAGAAAGATATGAACAGTTAAGGCTAGGCGAGCGTGGGGCAATGATCAGTATCGCTGCTTATATTTGCCTTTCTATAATCAAATTACTTATTGGATTTTCTGCCCAGTCTGAGGCGTTAAAGGCTGATGGGTTTAATAACTTGACAGATATAATTGCTTCAATCGCTGTATGGATAGGATTAAGAATGTCTCAAAAACCACCAGATGAAGATCATCCATATGGCCATTGGAAGGCGGAGAATATTGCGTCATTGGTTGCTTCTTTTATTATGGTGGCAGTAGGATTAAACGTATTACATAAAGCAGTTGTTTCAATCTTCTCAGATGAATTGGTGGTTCCAGACATGCTAGCGGCGTGGACCGGACTTCTATGTGCAATCGTCATGTATTTTGTCTATCGATATAATAAAGCACTTTCGCAGAGAGTGAAAAGTCAATCTGTACTCGCGGCAGCTAAGGATAATTTATCAGATGCATGGGTGAGTATAGGAGCAGCCATTGGAATAATAGGTTCACAATTTCAACTGCCTTGGCTAGATCCATTAGCAGCTATTATTGTTGGGCTTCTAATATGTAAAACAGCCTATGATATTTTTTATGATTCCTCTCATCAATTAACTGATGGGTTTGATGAGCAGCTAATTGAGGAATATAAGGAAAGCATTTTAAATACTACCGGAGTAGCCGGAATTAAGGATATTCGTGCAAGAAATTACGGAAATAATACAGTCGTTGATATTATTATCGTAGTAAACGAAAACTTAAATATCCGAACAGCACATGATATCTCTAGTAAAGTAGAAGAAAAACTAATTAGTGAATATGATGTATATAATGTACATGTTCACGTTGAACCAAGTTAAGAAAAGAAGAGGGTGCCCAAAGTTATTCATTAAGGACACCCTCTTTTTTACATAAATAGTCTTTTGAGCATATGATTCCTACTAAAAATAAAAATAGCGCAAAATAGGCAGGAAGTAAGTGAAGAAATGTGGTATAGCCGATGACAAAATGGGTAGCAATGCCAGAGATGAATGCAGGTGTTCCTCCAACTAAAAAGGTAACCCAAACCCATCTGTCTCCTTCATGAAAACCCCATAGTGAAAGCATTAGAACGAGTAAACCGACACTTAGCAAAGCACTGCCGAACCCAGCTCGATCATGGGCAATGACAGGTATGAGTTTATTCGTTATGGATTCAAGCTGTTCAGGTGACATACAAATATACACAAGGTCAGTTGCAACAAATACATTTGTGGCACCAATGATAGAAATTAACAGTCCCCCGATTACAAAGGATACCCCCAGAATCACAAAAGAAAGCTGTCCCCATAAACTTCTCCTCCAGGCATGATGATTTGTTAAATTCCGAGAGTAAGAGGTTTCCCGAATATGTTTTGTGTTTCGAAATCCTATAAAGAAGAAAGGAAAAAGGAACAGCCATAACAGCCCATGTAGCCAATCAAAATACCCGTAACCGATAAATAAGAGAATCCCGATAAAACCAGTAATTCCCCCAATATCAATTGCACGTTTGGCCCAATGATACCCTTTCCTTACACCATGCTTTGCCAGTTGCATATATAAAAAACCACCTGATATCATCGTACCGGCTAAGGTCATTCGATCATGAGTCATGAAGGAAAGAATTCTTGGATTGATTATTTGCAGTTGTTCACGACTTAGTTGGATAAAAGCTTCGTCATATGGAAGCATAACAACTGTCATACTGATCAGTAAGGTAATCACTCCTGCGATTAACATGATAAGACCGAAAAGCCAGTACGAAAGCCAACCAATATTCGAAGGGTGATTGAATTCTTCTTTTAGTAATCCTTCATTTATTCGTTTTGGTAAGCCAGGTCCAGCTAACACATACCCACCTGTAACCATAACCAAATCCGCTCCAGCTTCAAAAAAGGCAAAAGCGTCCTGTGGTTCATATATGCCACCAGAAATGATTACAGGAAAGCCTCTTGGAGTGTCCTTTTTTATCTTCTGAAGCGCTTCTAGCATCATTGGAAAGGAATGTTGAGGATATTCTCGATACTCTCCATTATCCTGAAACCTTTCTTCAATAATAATCCCGTCAATCCATTGCTCCTTTACAAAAGAAGAAATTGGGAATCCCAAACATAAATGAGCAGGAATTGAAAGTAGGATTGGTTTTGATGAAGAGACCCTCTTTAATTGTTTCCACTGTTCCTCGTGAAAAGAGTTCTCAAAGATAAAAATATCACCATATGGTATCAAGCTTTTAAGAAGATACTCACATTCTTGAAAGCTACTACTTTTTGAAATCCGGAAAAGTATTGGTTTTCTTGTATTACCTAGTGGTCCTATTTTAACAATGGTTTCTCTCAATCCAATCGATTCATCCCCAATCGGGAAGAGGATGTTTTGGCTTTTACGATCATATGTTGGAGCAACATTCGGATGCTGTGCTTCCAATGTTACAGGTCCAATTTCAATAAAACCAAAGCCAAGATTGGAAAAGGCATTTGTCCCAGAAAGCTGTGGATCAATTCGACCACTTAAACCAACAGGATTAGAAAATGAGAGTCCAAATAGCGTTTTTTGAAGATAGAGTGATGGTTTCATATGTCCCAAAAACTCAATAAGAGAAGGACCACCAGGAAGATTTGCAATTTTATTCATTCCCTTATGGATGAATTCACGCCCCATGGTTCCTGGCATTCGGAATAGCAGTGATTTGAAGAGAGGATGGTAAGACCAATCTGGCATAGTGTCACTTCCAATTTACGGTAGTTAATTATATTATATCATTAACTACCGTGAGATTAAGTAGGAACTAAAGAATGAGAGGAATAGGGGGACAAAATGATGAGTGGTAAAAAGACTGAGTTTCCTAAACTTGCCAAACCGGCTATAAGGGCATTAAAAGGTGCAGGTTTTTCCCAATTAGAACAATTGACTGAGGTTGAAGAAGAAGAACTTGCTAAGCTACATGGAATGGGCCCGAAAGCAATCGAACAGCTTCGATTGGCACTACTAGAAAGAGGATGGCAGTTCAGCACAAAATAAAACTAAGGATAAATATTTTTGGGATGTTTTACCATAAAAAATTTTTCAAAGAATTCAATTTTCCCCAATAATTTCTATGATATGATAACAGTAAAAAATCCATTATAGAGGCAAGCTTATGAAAATCTGGGGTCAAATCACTTTTGTATTTTTCACATTAGGAATAACCACTTACCATAATTTCTCTCATGGAGAGAGCGTCTTCACCGTCGAGCTCCTCTTCTATGGGGCACTAGCATGGTTCCTGGGAAGGCAGTATGATAAGGCAAAGTATTTTGAAAAGATTGCTAGAATAAGTGAGAAGAGTTATAAGAATTTATTAGACTCTCTACCTAGCACAATTATTATACATAAAGATCAGCGGGTCATTTACGTAAATGATCTAGCGGTTACCATGTTTCGTGCTCCTAATCGTGAAGCATTAATTGGTAAACCAACTTTAGAACTCGTTACGCCTAAGTATGCAGATCAATTGAAAAAGAGGACGAAAGCTGCATCAAGTGGAATTAAACCTTTGAAAAGCATTGAATACAAGTTGAAACGACAAGATGGAACTACGATGGATTTTGAGGTGTCATCACTAAAAATTATTTTTGAAGGTGTAGAGGCTGTTCTTTCTATTGGTAAGGATATTACGGAGAAGAATGAGCAGACAGATCAATTACTACAAAAATCAGAAAAACTCGCCCTTTTGGGACAAATGGCAGCGGGGATTGCTCATGAAATTAGGAATCCTTTAACTTCTATTCGTGGGTTCGTTCAATTGTTTAAAGGGGATCAAGATCAAAATGTGTATTATGATATCGTTCTATCAGAATTAGATCGGATCAATGGTATTGTAGGAGAGTTTTTATTTCTCTCGAAACCTACCACGACAGCGATGCAGGAGCGTGACGTAAAAAAGCTGATAAATGATGTTGTAACATTAATTCAAACTCAAACAATCCTTAGCAATATCCAAATAGGTATGGAATATGAAAGTAATCTCCCATATGTTTATTGTGATGAAAATCAGTTAAAGCAAGTATTTCTAAATATACTTAAGAATGCTACTGAGGCGATGCCAAATGGAGGAACCATTGACTTAAAGGTTAAAAAGGGTAAAGTAAAAGGAGTACTCATTCAAATCGCTGATCAAGGTGTGGGTATACCAAAAGAACGGATCCCGAAGCTCGGTGAACCTTTTTACACAACAAAGGAAAAGGGGACAGGGCTAGGTTTAATGACTTGTTATAAGATTATAGAGAACCATAAAGGTCAACTTCAAATAGAAAGTGAAGTAAATAAAGGGACTACAGTTCAAATTATCTTACCTTCTGCAAGTGATGTATTAAAAGAAACGGGCACAAGATTTTAAATGTTCAAGATAACGTTATAACCTGTCATATAAAAGTTGAGTCTTGGGGTGGAATATGATTGTCGTTAGTGCGTGTTTAGCAGGATTGCCAGTTCGATATAATGGGCTTAGCTCCTTAGAAGAAAAAATACATAAACTAGTAAGTGAAAAGAAAGCAATCACTGTATGCCCTGAATTGCTAGGCGGACTAGAAACTCCCAGGGAGCCAGCTGAAATTGTTGGTGGTAGTGGAGAAGATGTGCTGGATGGAAAGGCTAAGGTCATAGATTGCAAGGGAACGGACGTGACAGACGCTTTTATTAGAGGGGCCAATGAAACACTTGATGTTATCAGAAAAATCCAAGCAACAGTAGTCGTATTGAAGGAGAACAGTCCATCATGTGGAAGCGAGAAAATCTATGATGGTACCTTTACAGGTGAAAAAGTCGAAGGGCACGGTGTAACAGCAGCTTTGTTGATCAGAAACGGAGTACGAGTCATTTCGGAGATGCAATTTCTAAAAGAATATTAGAGGATGAAGAAGCGCATGGGTTACTCCTGCGCTTTTTTGCGTGTTAAAAACCAAGTTCTTCTCTTTTTACGTCTAAAGTCTTAGTTAAAACTACTGCGGGGGCTCGTGGGCTCTCCTTCTTTTTCCAAGTATGATAAATACAGATCATATGAGATGGAAGGTGTAACGTAGATGACAGGTATCGTTCAGTTACAAAATGTGACGAAGACTATTAAAGGGAAAACAATTATTGACTCTCTAAGCTTTGAAGTCAATAAAGGGGAGGTGTTTGGTTTTCTTGGACCAAACGGTGCGGGTAAAACGACCACAATCCGTATGATGGTCGGGTTAATCGGGATGACCTCAGGTGATATAAAAATCGGAGGCCATAGCATTCAATCTAATTTTGAGCAAGCGGTGAGTCAAGTAGGTGCTATTGTTGAGAATCCAGAGATGTACAAATTTTTAACAGGCTATGAAAATCTTATTCATTTTGCCAGATTGTCCAATCAAGTCAATAAAGAGAAGATTGATGAGGTCGTTAAGCTCGTTAACTTATCTGATCGAATCCATGACAAAGTTAAGAATTATTCACTTGGGATGCGTCAAAGATTAGGAGTTGCACAGGCACTTTTACATGAACCAGAAGTCTTAATACTTGATGAACCAACAAATGGACTTGACCCTGCAGGAATTCGCGAAATGAGAGACCATCTTAAAATGTTAACAAGAGAAAAGGGATTAGCCGTAATCGTTTCTAGTCACTTGCTTTCTGAGATGGAGATGATGTGCGATCGAATTGCTATTCTTCAAAAGGGAAAGCTTGTTGACGTCCAAACCATTCAAGATTTTAGAAATGGTGTTGACCAGGAGATTGAATTTGACGTTGCTCCAATTGAAAAAGCTCTAGCCATTTTTCAGACAATGGGTATTGCGGGACGAAGAGGTGAAACAGGTTTTACTTGCAGTATTAAGAAAGAGGAGATTCCATCCGTTGTAAATAGGTTAGCCAGCGAAAATATAGACATATTTGGAATAAAGGAAGTAACCAAATCATTAGAGGAACGTTTCCTTGAAGTAACAGAAGAAAGAGAGGTATCCCTCCATGCTTAAGTTATTACAAAATGAGTGGATGAAAATTTTTAAACGTCCAGGAACATTTGTGATGATGAGTCTTTTATTAGTAACCATTGTCCTTATGGGTGGAATCATTAAATACGAGAATCAAGATGTGAAGTTAAATCCGAACTGGCAGCAGGAAATCCAAACTACTATTGCTGAACAGAAGCAAAGTCTTGCACAGATGGAGAATGCTCCACAGGGGCAAAGAAAATATTTGGAGAAAAGTATTGCCATTAATGAATATCGTTTGGATCATAATCTCGCTCCGAATGGGGAATATGCTATATGGAGCTTTGTTCAAGATGCATCAAGTTTAATCCAACTAGCAGGATTATTTACAATTATTGTAGCAGCGGGAATCGTGGCGTCTGAATTTAACTGGGGCACAATCAAATTGCTTCTTATTCGACCAACCAGCCGGGCAAAAATCCTTTTAGCAAAGTATACAACTGTAATTTCTTTTGCACTACTTATGCTGACTCTACTATTTGCCTTTTCCACTCTAGTCGGATGGATCGCATTTGGAATGCCAGAACACGCAACACCTTATTTAAATTACTATGATGGCAAAGTAACGGAAGAATCGATGATTTTTCACCTGATTAAATTTTATGGATTAAACTCGATTAGCATGATTATGCTTTCGACCATGGCTTTTATGATTTCTGCAGTATTCAGAAACAGCTCACTTGCTATCGGATTGTCGATCTTCCTTATGTTTACCGGGGCTCAATTTACGAATTTAATTGCTATGAAGTTTGAGTGGGCAAAGTATATTTTGTTTGCGAACACAGATCTTATGCAGTATTTTGAAGGAATGCCAATAGTAGATGGGATGACATTAACTTTTTCTGTTCTCATGCTTGTCGTTTATTTTGTCCTTTTCCATAGTTTAGCCTTTTTCGTTTTCAAGAAAAGAGACGTGGCTGCATAGAGAAAATGACCACCATTTTGGGTGGTCATTTTCTTATCTTAATAAATCGAATTACTTCAACGATTAGGATAACTAGCACTAAGAAAAATAAAGCAGTATATATGGGGAATAGCAACAAGGCATTGACCCAAAGGTTTTTTGTCCACATTTTATGAATAAGAAGGGGTTCAATTCCTCTTTTCCTGCTGAAACATGGAAACATAAAAAAGAGAAATACTGTTGCTAAAGCAAAGACCCCTATTCCTGTGGAACCACTGCTTTGCTCTCTACCAATCGCTTGTGCTTGCTCCAAATTTTCCTCAGTGGAAGAGTCATTCTTTTCCGAACTGGCAGTTGCCGCTACTTCCTTAGAAGCATCCTCTTGAATATTCGCTACTTCTTTATTTACGGAGTACAATCCAACACCATTGGATTTGGCCTCGAGCATTGCCGCTTCGATGCGGTTTTCGTACTTATAGGTACCATAATCGTAAAAATCCTCGACTAAGCCAGCCTTCGTAATTTCCTCCTGGTGAAGCTTGCCATCAACAAACACCCAAGCTAACAACCGGTCATATTTGTCATAAAGGGAAGGTCCATCGGTTTCGATGGTTATTTGTCCTTTTTGTAACAAGGAACACGAGTAGTCACTTGCTTCTTTTCCGTAAGGTTCCTGTTCGTTCGTGCTTTCCGGTGTATCAATGTATAAAAGTCTGGTTTTATAGGAAGATCCGTTAATTGAAAATGTAGCAGTGTCACCGTCTGTACATTTTTCTAATGTGGCATTGTACGTCTTCCCTAATTCCAATGGAATATTTGTTGAAGTCGATGTGGAAGCAACCACACTTTTTGAAAAAGTATACCCTTCAAGGTCCACTTTGCTTTCGGTTAATCCACTCGCACATGAGTTACTATTATGCTTTTTAATTAAAGTGATGAGCTCTGACATATTGGTGGCGCTTTTAGCAAGCTCCGTTGGCTCATGTAATAAGTACACACAATCAGCTCTTCGGAAATGTCCTCCAAGCTCATCTCTTGATCCGTTATGCGCCAATGCCTGGAAAGGAAGGATGGACATAAGTACAAGGGTAATCATGATGGTAATAATCGGGGTCTTTCTAGTCAATAACGTTTCCTCCTAAATCTAGTTGCTATCAGCTAATATATCATAACGAAAGAAATGCTGAAATAGTAATAAACCTGAAGCGGAGGTAATAAGAATGAATTGACTTCAAGGTTTCATTAATGAAAGGGGGCTGCATTTCAATGAAAGCTTCTTTTTTAACAGATGATCATGATATGTTTAGAAAGGCTCTACACAAAATGCTTGAAAAGGAAGCCTATCCATCCTTTAAACTATGGGAAGACAAACGCCACATACCAAAGGAATTTTGGATCAAGCTTGGTGAAAATGGTTTTTTGTGTCCGTGTATTGATGAGAAATATGGTGGCTTAGGGTTGGATTTTTCGTATGCAATGATATTAATTGAAGAGCTAGAAAAGGTAGGACAGGGAGTTGCTAGCGGTATTTGTTTACACTCTGAAATCGTAAGCCCTTACATTGAGCAATTAGGAACGGAAGAGCAAAAGGAAAAATGGTTACCTGGCTTTATCAGTGGACAAATAATATCAGCCATTGCAATGACAGAGCCAGGTGCAGGTTCAGATTTAGCTGCCATACGAACGACGGCGAGAAGGGACGGAGACTTTTTCATCGTTAATGGAGAAAAAACATTTATTACGAATGGAACAGAAGCAGACCTTGTGGTGATTGTGTGTAAGACAGACTCGAAAGCTTCACCTGCTCATAAAGGGATTAGCTTACTTGTCGTGGAAGAGGGGACACCTGGTTTTAAAAGAGGTAAGAAACTAGATAAAATTGGTATCCATAGTGGAGATACTGGTGAGCTAATTTTTGAGGATGCAAAAGTCCCAGTAAGTAATTTACTTGGTGAAGAAGGAAAAGGCTTTTATTATTTAATGGAAAATCTACAGCAGGAGCGCTTAGTTGTCGCTCTACAATGCCAGATTGAAGCGGAAGTAATGCTTGAATTAACGATCGACTATGTGAAAAATCGCCAAGCATTTGGTCAATCGATAAGTAAATTCCAGAACACTCAGTTTAAAATTGCAGAAATGGCGACGGAAATTGATCTAGGAAGAGTGTATGTGAATCAGCTGGTCGAACGCCATGTGAATGGAGATTCGATTGTTAAGGAAGTGTCGATGGCCAAGTGGTGGATTAGTGAAATGGCCAAGCGCGTCGCAGCCGAATGTTTGCAGCTTCACGGCGGCTACGGGTATATGGAAGAATACGAGATAGCTAGGCGATATCGTGACATTCCTGTTGCCAGTATTTACGCTGGTTCCACGGAGATTATGAAGAATATTATCGCCAAACAGCTAAAGCTATAGTAGAGGCTTGAGGAAATCCTCAAGCTTTTTTTGTGATAATATGAATGTATGATTTCACTCAAGAGGAGAGTTGTTATGGAGACAGAATTGCTGCGGATTTTTAATGAAGAGCATGAACCAATTGGAGTTGCCACACGGGCTGAAATACATGAAAAAGGATATTGGCACGAGACGTTTCATTATTGGTTGATGGAGAAGGAAAAAGGGATCGATTATATATTTCTTCAGCTTCGAAGCCCAAAGAAAAAAGATTATCCGCACCTTTTAGATATTACCGCCGCCGGCCATTTACTTGCTAATGAAACAGTAGAAGATGGAATACGAGAGGTGAAAGAGGAGATAGGGTTGACTGTTCATATGGAGGAGCTGATATCTCTAGGAATCCTCAAGTATTCTGTTAAAATGGAGCCCTTACTAGATAATGAGTTGGCTCATGTATTTTTACATAGAAAAAATGTCCCATTCGATTCGTTTGTTCTACAAGAAGAAGAGGTCGCAGGTATATACCGAATGAAGTTTAAGGATTTTTCTGCTCTTTGGAGGGATGAAACGGAGCACATTCCAATGCAGGGCTTTGAAGTGGAAAATGGAGAGAGATATTTTTATGTAAAATTTGTTGGCAAGGAACAATTTGTCCCTCATGATCAATCGTTCTATCAGGCTTTAATCAATAAAATACAGCAGGAGCTAAAATAGCTCCCAAGCTGTATGTAGTAGGTTAATCCCGGTATAAATTTCGCTTTCAGTTACTCCACCATATCCGACCAATACCTTTGGCGTAAGCGGCAGGCTATTGCTGTCATAATAAACGGAAGTAGGATACACCCTAACGCCGACTTTTTCAGCATTGCTAATTAATTCGCTTTCGGTCATGTTGTTATGTACCTCGAGTAAAATATGTAATCCAGAATCAACTCCAATCACTGTTACGTGTTTTCCGAATTTCTCTGTGATAAGAGAGAGCAAGGTGGATTGTTTTCTTCTATAGGTGGTTCGCATTTTCTGTAAATGACGACTCCAGTGACCTTCTTTCATAAACAGATACAAAGTTTGTTGATGCAGTCTTGATACGGTCTGCTTATAAATGGAAAAGCGATTTTGATATCTTGAAAGAAGGGGAGGAGGAAGCACCATAAAGCTAATTCTTAAAGAAGGAATCAATGATTTTGAAAAGGTTCCAAGATAGATAACTCTCCCCTGATGATCAAGACCTTGTAGCGAAGGAATGGGTCTTCCTGTATGGCGAAATTCTCCGTCGTAATCATCCTCAATAATATAACTATCCGTTTCCTTTGCCCATTTTAATAGTTCCATTCTGCGTGAGATTGGCATCACCATTCCCAATGGAAACTGATGCGAGGGGGTCACATACACTACGGTTGCCTCACTGTCTCTCAAATCTTCCATTTTAATACCATCTTGATCTAGATTAATTCCGAGAAGTTTGACACCTTGGTCCTTAAACGCCTCCCGCGAGCGGTGAAAGCCCGGATTCTCCATTGCATAGACTCTTTCTCGTCCAATGAGCATCGATAGAAAGGTAACCATATATTGTGTGCCAGCGCCAATTAAGATTTGATTAGGTTCACATCTAACTCCACGCGATTGGTATAAATACTTGGCGATTTCGACACGAAGAGGGAAGTCCCCTTGCCGATCGCCACTTAATAAGAGATGGCTCTCATCTTCATAAAGGCTTTGTACAGTCAGTTTACGCCAGGTAGTAAACGGAAACTCATTTAATGCAATGTTTCCGTGGCCAAAATCCACTTTTATGGGATTTGCTTTAGGTACCTTTTGAGGGCTGTCACGTTCTTCGGTGTGTTCTTTTTCGATCGGTTGCATATCCATTTCCAGTTCAGTGACAAACAATCCCTTTCGCGGTTCACTTTTGACATAACCTTCCGCGATTAACTGTTGATAAGCTGTTTCAACGGTTGTTTGACTGATTCCCAAATGTATTGAGAGCTTTCTTTTTGAAGGCAATTTTGTTTCTGGAATCAGTCTCCCTTCAACCATTTCTTTTTTAAAAAAAGTATAAAGCTGTAGGTAAAGTGGCTCCGCATGATCTGGATCTAAAGTTACTGTAATTTCAAGGATATTTATCTCCTCCTTCTATTCAATCTGGCATGGTTAATTATAACATATCTGGCACTTTGGAGATGGCCAGCGGATGAGTAAAATAATAAAAAAGGAGGAATGAAACATGATTACAATACACTATGAAGAAAGTAGAAAAATTACTGCAGAGGAACTGGCAAACGTTTTTAGTAAATCTGGCATAAGAAGACCTGTTGAGGACCTGCCTAGACTACAAATAATGATCGACCAAGCAGATATTACTGTGACAGCATGGGACGGAAGGAGGCTTGTTGGTATTGCGAGAGCCATTACCGATTTTAGTTACTGCTGCTATTTATCAGATTTAGCCGTTGATCGAGACTACCAGAATCAGGGGATTGGAAAAGAACTCGTGAGACGCGTTCACGAACGGTTAGGAGAAGAAATTTCTTTAATCCTTTTAGCATCACCGATAGCCATGGATTATTACCCGAAAATTGGATTTCAAAAAATCCAAAATGGCTATATCATCCCAAGAAAATAAAAAAAACCAAATTTAATGGGAAAATTGTATGATTCCATGATGAATTTTGTCGAAATTTGGAATACTGTATAGTAAGAGAATAGAGAAGGAGTGGTCACTTATTAATTATCATTCCGTCTGGTATATTGCGTTAGTGGCCGCAAGTAGCTTTCTTTTCTTATATACTTACTATAAAAAGAGGAATCAGCCTGTTTTCTTATTATTGTTAGCGGCTATTGGGTTCGGTTATATCGTTGAGGGTGTTATTTATAACTTTCTGCATAGTTACGTGTATTACCCACGTTTTCTTACTAATAATCCTACATATGATAGTAATCTTGGAGCGATTGCTTCTAATGCATTTGTCTTACCAGTTATCGCAGTTTTTCTAGCAACTTTCAGAAAAAATTGGAAATGGTCATTGTTCTTTTCACTAATGCTCATTGGTATTGAATGGTTGTTCGAAGAGCTTTCCATCTATAAACATAATTGGTGGAGAAATGAGTTTACCTTTTTTGGATTATTATTTGTATATTTTCCAATCATCAAATTATTGTACCGGTGGTTATTGAATAAACAAAAGGGAATTCGCCACTTTTTATTATTGTTCTTGATTGTTAGTCCCATTTTAGGAACGATTCACATGCTTCCCCTCATGTTTTTATCCAATCGTTATTACGATTTGGGATGGTATGAAAATGTGTTTCAGGATACCAATGCATTTGCAGCCATTTACTATATATGTTCAAGTCTAACTATATCGGCCTTAGCAAAATGGAAGATAAGATATAGATGGCTTAAATATATCTTTTTAATAATCAGCCTGTTTTTTATTACCCGTTTCTTGATATTTACCGGAATCCTACACATTTTTGTTTGGTGGGATCCATATTTTTATATTACATTCCCTGCAATAGTTTTAATTTTAGCAGAAAAGGTCAGTAAGATATTGGGAAAGCGTGCCGAATTTCCATCCGAAGAATAGCACAGTGAGTCAACTGTGCTATTTGCTGTGTAAAAGTTCCTTATTATGGAGAAACTCGAAACATAGGGGAATCCTCCTAAAAAATGTCTCTAAATAGGAGATGCTCGGTTATGGTAAATGTACTCTATGCGTCCGCCTGGATTTTTGCTATGTGGAAATGGGGCGATTGGAAAAATTGGCAAAAATACTACCCAACCATTCTTTTTTTTATCATAGGAGATTTTCTCTATTTGTATTTATTATCAGATCTCTATCCTATGTGGCGATACCATCCACCTGAAATCGACAAACAAGCAGGACTCACGAATACACATATTTCATTTTCCATCATGATAATTAAATACCCTGCCACAGCACTCATCTATTTATCCAAATTCCCAGGCACACGTAGCAAACAGATTTTTTACATATTAGGATGGACTTGTTTGTACATGATCAATGAAGGGATCGACTATAAATCAGGTCTCATTCAATACTCTAATGGTTGGAGTTTCAAGTGGTCTATTGCATTCAATATGATGATGTTTACTATATTATGGGTACATCATCGTAGACCAATTTTAGCATGGGCTATTTCTATTTTATTTATCCTTTCATTGTGGCAAATCTTTGATGTACCCTCCAAGGTTTTCCGGTAAAAAATACTTACGATTTTCACAGGTTAGACATGAAAATTGTCGGATTTTGTCCGATATAGAAACTGACACAGAAAATATTACATCTATGCGGAGAAAAAGGCTATTTAAGTGAATAAGTGAAAATCAAGTGTACGCAGAAAAGCTGGCAGACACAACAGATTTACTTTTTCGAAATATGTTGCAAACGCTTAAGGTGAGTATTAACTTCAACAAACTTTTTTAATTCAGTTTTTTTAGTCGATAAAGAAGGAAAAATTGTCCGCTCTGCTCCACATTTTGATTTAGAAGGAGTAAAGATTGATACTATTGGAGTAAATGAAGCCATTAACAAGAAAATGCCGCTGATCTCCCAGCCATATATAAGCAAAGTGACGAATAAACTAATAATCCTCATCTCTATACCAGTATTTGATGATAAGGGAGAGTACTTCGGTTTTCTTGGTGGAACGATATATTTAAGTGAAGACAATAGCATCAAAGATACTTTAAGTCTTCATCCGAAGCATGCAGTCGATTCATATGTGTACGTAGTGGATTCAGAAGGGAATATCATCTTTCATCCAGAGAAAAATCGAATTGGTGATAATGTTATAGAAAATGGTGCCGTCAAACGTGTGGTAGAGGGTAAAGATGGTAACATTGAAATAACAAACTCGAAAGGAATTAGAATGCTGGCTGGTTATGCATATGTAAAAACGAGCGAATGGGGAATTGTGAGCCAGACTCCTAAAAATTCATATATTCAACCTTCTATCGAGTTAATAAAGCAGGACATTTAATGGGGGATGAAGTTTTAAAATTCTTATCAGACCTTATTCGTAATCAAACAAGAGAATGTGACATTAGTTTCCGTTACGGTGGAGAAGAGTTTTTGATTCTCCTACCGAATACTACTATAGAAGAAGCTTACCAAATTGCTGAACGAATAAGGAAAACAACAGAAGAAACAATCAGTCCCATAGGTAAGGTAGTCACGATTTCAATTGGTGTCGGAAATATGCCAAACACCGCCAGCCATCACAATGAGTTATTTAATTTGATTGACCAAGCCTTATACCGAGCAAAAGGGAATGGACGAAATCAAACAGTGAAGGCGGACGAAGCCAATTAAGTGTCACAAGAAACGCTTGTCTCTTATAGGGGCAAGCTTTCCTTATGTAGGTTTGCTTCCAATCTTACTAGGGAAAAGGTAGAAAAGACAATGATTTAAAAAGGAAAACTAGGGGATTTACAGAAACCCATTTTTTCGTTAGACTGTGCAGAGTGACAATGAAAGGAGGAATATGTATGGTTAAAGATATTATTCTCGTACTAGTTCTTCAGTTAATTTACGTTCCAACCTTTACACTGAGAACCATTTTCCTAGTAAAAGGGTTAAGAATGCAGGCAGCATTTTTAGGGTTACTTGAGGCACTCATATACATATTCGGACTATCGATCGTATTTAATGGGGAGCAAAATGTAGCTGTGATGATTGTGTATGCCATTGGATTTGGATTAGGTATCATCATTGGATCCATGATTGAAGAAGCATTAGCAATTGGATATACAACGATTCAAGTGATTTTAACCAATAAAAATATGAACCTCGTTGATCAGCTTCGGAAAGATGGATATGGCGTGACTGTTTACGAAGGTGAGGGAATCGAAGCGATTCGATATAAGTTAGAGGTATTAACGAAGAGAAACCAAGAAGAAGGTTTATACGACATGATTCAGCAATATGAACCGAATGCATTTATAATTGCCTATGAACCAAAAACTTTTAAAGGTGGTTTCTTGCTTAAAGCAATGAAGAAAAGGAAGAAAATGAAAAAACAGATAGAACAAAACCAAGCCTAGATACTAATAGTTTAGCCCTTGCATTTTTATATGTAAGGGTATTTTTTTACAATTTCAAATTATGCAATTACACTATAGATAAAAGGGGTGTTGGATACGATGAAAAAAATTACTTATAAAGAAACGATTTGTACAGAGGATGAACTTCGATCGATGATGGGGTTTCCAAGTGAACTGGTAAAAAACAAGACCATTTCTACTATTGATTACCATTGTAGAGATTTTATTTCAAAGTCGCCTTTTTTAGTATTATCCACGTCTGACAAGGAAGGGGATTGTGATGTGTCACCGAGGGGAGATTTACCTGGATTTGTACACGTATTAAATGAAAATCAGTTAGTCATCCCTGAAAGACCTGGGAACAAGCGAATGGACTCTATGCGCAATATTTTATCTAACCCACGAGTGGGCTTGATCTTTTTCATCCCTGGTTTGGGTGAGACATTGCGGGTAAACGGACAGGCTACCCTGATAAAAGATCCGGAAATACTGGAGACTATGGCGGTAAAGGGAAAGGCGCCGTTAGTAGGTATTGCTGTTGAGGTGGAAGAGTGTTTTATTCATTGTGCAAAAGCATTTATTCGATCAGGTTTATGGGATCCGTCTTCATGGCAGGAGAAAGGATTATTGCCTTCCGTGGCTTCTATCATTTCTGACCATGTGAATTTACCGAATACGACTGCTAAGACGGTAGAGGAAGGGCTGAAAGAAAGCTACAAGGAAAGACTTTATTAAGACAGTGTGAGAAAATTCGTCCTTGTGTTTTAAATTGACAATGTTTGTGAAGAGGTGTACATTTAACTCGGGTTAAATACTTCTTTCTTAAAGGGTGAAATAGAACCGATGAGTTCCAATCAAGCACTAGACTTAAAGCTACTAAAAAAGTTTAAAAACGAATTAACAAGATTTATGATGCTATATCAATTTGGTATTGATGAGTTAAATACGAAAATCGATATTTTAAAGCAGGAATTTCAATATATTCATGATTACAGCCCCATTGAACATGTGAAATCTAGAATCAAATCACCAGAAAGTATTCTTAAAAAGGTACAAAGAAAAAATCTAGATTTATCATTGCCAAGTATAAAGGAAAACATTAAAGATATTGCGGGAATTCGGATTACCTGCTCCTTTATTTCTGATATTTTTGAGATAAGTAGAATGCTGGAGAACCAAAGCGATATTGAAGTAGTAGAAAAGAAGGATTATATTAATCATCCTAAACCAAATGGCTATCAAAGCTTGCATTTAATCGTGAAAATTCCAGTTTTTATGTCAAATGGCATTGAAAATGTATATGTGGAAGTGCAAATCCGTACCATTGGGATGGATTTCTGGGCAAGTCTTGAACATAAGATTTATTATAAATTTGATAACGAAGTTCCCTCTTATTTATCAAAAGAACTGAAAAACGCTGCAGATACAGTAGCGATGTTAGACAAAAAAATGGAAGTTTTACATGAAGAAATTCGTAAGCTGGATAACGATGATGACATAGAAAATGAGCTTAACCTTTTAAATGCTAGTGGGAAAAAATTAAATATTCCGATAGCACTTTTAGAGAGCTTGTCTAAGGATAAAGAGTAGCAGAAACATATGAAAAAAGGACGATTGAATACATTTCAATCGTCCTTTATTTCATATTAATAATCTGTCACAACGAAGTCTCTATCAAGGAAAGCTTCAATTACTTCACTGATGCGGAAAGAAGTTTGTGGTGAATCATAGTTTTCAAATGCATGCTCACAGTTATTTTTATAAGCCATGGTTTCATCATAATGAGACATATGGCGGTTAATAACTTCCTCATTGTCCTGACGTTCCTTTTGACGGGAGATAACCGTATCACGATCTGCATAAATGAAGAAACGCATAACACGATCACCATACATTTCCTTTAATTTTTCAGTACCTTCAGGATTGAGTGTCAAATAAACCAGATTATGTGATTCAAAGGCTTTAACAATATCTTCTTCACGTATTCCGTAATGGAAACCATCGATTTCTACGCTCTCAAGAAATTCTCCATTGTCCTCCATTTTCTTGAAGGTGGCTTCATCAATAAAATGATAATCTTCTCCATTTTGTTCGTAATGACGTGGTGAACGAGTGGTATAAGAAAGAACTGTTTCCATGTCAAAAGCAGTAGCAACCATTTTAGCAATCGTTTTTCTTCCAGAACCATCAGGACCAGTGTAAATAAATAATTTTTCTTTATCTTTAATTTCGTACATAGATTACCTCCTGAAAAATATATTTAAAATATTTCAAACAAAATAAGAAGTGAGAAAAAGTAAATAAATATCTATATCATCCTATTATAACAGAAAAAGCCATATTAATCTGATAACAAATATTTGAAGATTATATATTAGACGAATCTAGGTGGCATTTGGTTTCATCCTATACATTAATATGTAAAATATTCTGATAACTTAACTTAAGAATGCCAAATTAGGGAGAAAAACGCAAGAGATTTCCCCGATTTTGTAAGATAATTTGCAGAAGAGAGAATTGTGAGCACGATCTTTGACACAAATGGTACCATTGAATAAAATTTACATATAATTTAAACAATTTAGGAGGCTTTTTTTATGTATGATATTGCCATTATTGGTGCAGGTCCTGCAGGCGCGAGTGCAGCTATCTTTACAGCAAAGGCTGGAAAAAAAACATTGTTACTTGACCATGATAAAAGCATCACAAAGCGTGCTTGGGTTGAAAATCATTATGGTGTCCCTGAAGTGACTGGCCCAGATTTAGTGGAAACGGGTACGAAACAAGCTATAAAATTTGGAGCTGAACTCATTAATAGTGCTGTAGTACATATTGAAAAAGGAGAAAATGGATTTTCTGTCCAAACAGAAGACCAATCTTATGAAGCAAAGCATGTCATTTTAGCAACAGGGTTATTAGCCGATTTAGCAGAAAAACTTGGTCTAACAACAAAACCTGGAACAGAGCCAAGAATTCCTAAAAATGTGGTAGTGGATGTGAATGGTAAAACAGAAATGGAAGGAATTTGGGCTGCAGGAACGATTGCTGGAGTAAGTGTTCATACCATTATAACAGCAGGTGACGGAGCAAGAGTAGCTATTAATGTGATTAGCGAGATCAACGGAGAACGCTATGTGGATCACGATGTATTAAAAGCATAATTCAAAAGGGCAGAAAAGTGTGTTACGCCACTTTCTGCTTTTTTTTTTTGAATATTTTGATTGTCATAATGTTAAAAAGGTCGTATAGTTATAGTTAATGAGAATGATAATCAATAACAATTGGTTATATAGGAGTGTGTGACAATGGAGAAAATGGATCTTTTTGATGTAACAATAATTGGAGGCGGGCCGGCAGGGCTGTACTCTACTTTTTATAGTGGTTTAAGGGAAATGAAGACGAAGCTAATTGAATTTCAGCCCCAATTAGGTGGAAAGATTCATGTGTATCCAGAAAAAATGATTTGGGATGTTGGGGGAATGACACCAGTTCCTGGAGCAAAACTCATCGAGCAACTGGTTGAACAAGGACTTACCTTTAACCCTACCGTGGTACTTAACGAAAAGGTTGTTTCTATCTCACGGACCGAAGACGGGATTTTTGTTCTTGAAGGTTCTTCAGGAGATTTTCATTATTCGAAAACGGTGATTGTTGCCGTCGGCAGTGGAATCCTGAAACCGCAAAAGCTGAACATAGAAGGAGCCGAACGGTTTGAGGTATCGAATTTAAACTATACCGTGAAATCATTAAAGCAATTTAAGGATAAAACCGTAATCATTTCAGGTGGTGGAAATTCTGCTCTCGATTGGGCAAATGAGCTAGAGCCTGTTGCGAAGAAAGTCTACATTACGTACCGAAAAGACAAAATGTCAGGTCATGAAGCACAAGTGTCCCAATTACAAAATAGTTCAGTGACTTGTTTAAGTAACACGTCCATAACGAAATTAATAGCGACTAACAATCAGGAAATAATTGAAAAGGTAGAGATTACTAATAACTTGACTGGAGAAGTCACTCTGTTATCTGTTGATGAGGTAGTGATTAATCACGGTTATGAACAGGATACGGGCCTACTGAAAAACAGCCATTTACATATTAATATGCTCGAGGATTTTTATATTGAGGGGAACTCTTGTAGTGAAACCTCGGTTCCTGGATTATTTGCGGCCGGTGATATTCTTAAGTTCGATGGGAAACTGAACTTAATCGCGGGAGCCTTCCAAGATGCAGCCAACGCTGTGAATAAAGCAAAGAAGTATATCGAACCAGATGCTCATCAAGCAGCAATGGTTTCTTCACACAATGATGTGTTCAAGCAACGCAATCGGGAGCTAGTGAAACAATTGGTTAGATAGTTAAGAAATATTATTATGTGCGAGAAGGTTAACGAAATGGTTAACCTTCTTTTTTATATACTTTTTATATGGAAAAGCAATATCTCAAGGTTTAGACATATGTATTTATAAACCTTTTGAACGGAGGTGTTTTTTTGCCGGCAATAAATGGTCAAGAATTTATGAATAGAATTCATCAACTTCAACCTGAGATATGGCTTGAAGGGAAGAAAATAACAGATATATGTAATCATGAAGCGTTTAAGGGCATTTTAACAAGTAAAGCAGAACTGTTTGACTTACAGATGAACAAAGATCACAAGGATTTGATGACTTACGTTTCTCCAGTAAGTGGAGAGCGGGTAGGAACGTCATTTATGCAGCCAAAAACAAAAGAGGATTTAGAAAAAAGGAGGCTTTCTACCCAAGCATGGGCGAAGTTGTCAGGAGGAATGATGGGAAGATCTCCAGATTATATGAATTCCTGCCTGATGGCTCTTGGAACGGCCTGGGATCATTTTCAAGATTCGCGTTTAATTGGAAAACATATATTACAAATGTATGAGCGTGCTAGAGAAAATGATTTAACGCTTGCTCATACATTTGTGAACCCACAAGTGAATCGATCCATGCTTTATTTTGAAGATGAAGAACATCCGATTTCCGCAAAAGTAGTAAAGGAAACGAGCGATGGAATTATTATTAAGGGCGCTAGATTGTTAGCTACTCAAGGTGGAATTACAGATGAGTTGCTCGTCTTACCAATCGGGGGAAAGTATATCGGAGAATCATTTATTTACGCATTTAGTATCCCAAGCAACACCCCGAATTTACGATTTATTTGTAGAGAATCTTTTCGTTACCGCTCTTCCGCATTTGATCATCCGCTAGGTGCTAGATTTGAAGAAATGGACACCATAGTTGTGTTTGACGATGTTTTGGTCCCATGGGAACGGGTATTTTTATACAACGATTACTCCATTTCTATGCAACTAGCAAGTGAAACAAGTTATTTTACTTTTTTACTTCATCAAGCAACTGCTCGTCAGGTGGTGAAAACAGAGTTTCTTTTGGGGCTCGCGCAGTTGATAGTGGATTCGATTGATATAGGAAGCTATACCCATGTTCAAGGAAAAGTTAGCGAGATCATTTCCGCACTAGAGACATTAAAAGCTTTATTACTAAGTTCGGAGATGAATGCCAAGCTTGATAAGAGAGGGAGGATGGTTCCTGATGTTAATCCATTATCAGCTGCTATAACCACCTTTCCTCGCTTGTATCCTAGATTCATTGAAATTTTAGAAACGTTAGGAGCAAGTGGTTTAATTTCGATTCCAACTGAAAAAGACTTTGAGTCACCCATACGTGGAGATTTGGATCATTATCTACAAGGTGCGTCATGCGAAGCTAAAGAACGAACCCAATTGTTTCGTTTAGCATGGGATGTCTGTTTAAGTGCTTTTGGGGGAAGACAAAAACAATACGAAAGATTCTTTTTTGGAGATCCGGTTCGATTAGAATCTGGGCTATATAATAGCTACTCTAAGGAATCTGCTGTGAATCTAGCAAAATCCTTACTAAATAGTAATCTGAAAAAGGAATAACAGTAACAAGCATCTGCTTTTATAGGTAGATGCTATTTTGCAAGTAAAAAAGATCGGTGTTTTAGTAAAAGTTTACGTTGACATAAAATCTTTAGCATGGATACAATGAAGACTAAGAATGCTAAAGCGTTTTCTTATGGAGGTAAGTTTGTGAATAAATTACATACTGCAATAGAATCAGTTATAAAAGAACAACCAAAAGTAAACAAAAATTATTGGAGATTGAATTATCATGTAAGCACTCCGGCCTATTGGATGAACGATCCGAATGGATTCAGTTTTTTTAATGGAGAATATCATCTATTCTATCAGCATCACCCGTATTCACCTGAATGGGGTCCCATGTTCTGGGGACATGTGAAAAGTAAAAATCTTGTTCACTGGGAACATATGCCGATTGCTCTTGCGCCAACGGATGAATACGACCAGGATGGTTGCTTTTCGGGAGGTGGGATCGAAAAAGACGGAAGTATGTATGTAATGTACACGGGTAATACGTGGACAGGGGATGACCATGATAAAGATTTATTACAAGTGCAATGCCTGGCGGTAAGTAATGATGGAATTCATTTTACAAAGTTTAAAGAAAACCCGGTTATAGCTGAAGCTCCTACAGGTGATGTTCATCCCTATCATATACGTGATCCAAAAGTGTGGAAACAGGGTAATGACTATTATTGTGTGTTAGGTTCAAGAACGATGGATCATCATGGACAAGTGTTGCTGTATCGTTCTAGTGATTTATTACATTGGGAATTCATAAGTGTTATGGCTAAAAGTGACGGGGATTTAGGGTATATGTGGGAGTGTCCTGATGTGTTTCGTTTGGAAGGTCATGATGTTCTCATGATGTCACCGCAAGGCGTCAAGCCGAAAGGAGATTTGTATCATAATCTCCATCAAGCAGGCTATGTTTTAGGTGAATTAGATTACCATACAGGTGTACTTTCGCATGGCGATTTTCATTTATTGGATTATGGATTCGACTTTTATGCTCCTCAAACGATGGAAGATCCTAAAGGAAGACGTATTATGATTGCATGGATGGCGATGTGGGAAAGTCACATGCCTGAGCAAGAATACAATTGGGCAGGAGCTATGACGATTCCTCGACAGCTTGAATGGATGGATGGAGAAATTTACAGCAAACCTGTTCAAGAGTTAAAGGAGCTTCGTGGGAATGTGGTCAGGCTTGAACATGTGACGGTAAAAGAAAAGAAGGTTATACCTGAGGTTATTGGGGATTGTTATGAGCTTGAGGTAACAATTGATGCAAAATCCGCCGAACAGTTTGGTGTGAAGGTTCGGGTGAGTGAGAAAGAGGAAACAGTTATCTCATATAGTCGATTAGAAGGAAAGGTGATCTTGGATCGAGAGCGGTCTGGTAAGGGGCCAAAGGGAATACGAAAAGCTCCAGTACAACTTAAAGAAAATCTTCTCCATCTGCGTGTATTTGTTGATCACTCTTCGGTAGAAGTATTTATTAACGAGGGAGAAAAAGTCATGTCAGCAAGAGTATATCCAAGCGAAAACTCTACGGGTATTAGCTTTTTCTCTGATGAAGAGATATCTATTGTCAGCTTACAAAAATGGGACTTGAAAAAATGTATTCACCCATTGAGTGATAATTTTGCTTAAAAGCAATTAAAATGTGAAACCCACGACCTTTCTGTTAGGTAAAGGTGTGGGTTTTGTTCGTATAGGGGATTAAACTGCTTATACTTGTAAAATATTTCTTTTTTTAGTCAAAGATACTTTACAGAAAGAAAAGTTAGATGTAGAATTTCTATATACCTAAAAAAACTAGGTAGGTGAGAAGATGTTTAATCGTGAATTGATTAAAGGTAGTACTTCGCTTTTGTTACTTCAGCTTTTAGAAGAGCGGGATATGTATGGCTACGAGTTGGTTAAAGAACTAGAAAGCAGAAGCGGAAATGAGTTTTCGGTGAAAGAGGGCACTTTATATCCGGCACTACATAAGCTTGAAAAGCAGGAATATATTGAATGCTACTGGAAAGAACAGGAGAAAGGTCCAGCTCGTAAATATTACAAAATTACAGAAGCGGGAAAAGAGATGCTGCTGGAAAAAACACGTGAGTGGAATGATTTTGTTTCAGTAATGAACAAGATGATGGGGAGAAAGAAACATGGAACGGCTGAAGAGTGAGTTTTTAGAAAGCCTGAATGAAAGCCTCGGAAACCACAAAGAAAAGGAATCCATAATAGCTGAATATGAAATGCATCTGGATGAGCTTTTATTAAGTTTATACAAAATGGAGTATGATGAGATTCGGGAAGAAGTGTACTCAAGATTCGGTACACCAGAAGAGATTGCTGCGATATGGAAAGAAGAGCTTTCCTTTTCACCGAGCAATATGAAGTGGCTGTTTATTGCAGTGAATATTCTTTTCTTTACAGGTGGGGCCGTTCTCACACTTGCTCATAATCTTCTTGATTGGAAGTGGCTGACAAATTTATGGTCTAATCTTACGTCCTTTCCTATCATCATTGCATTTATTTATATGTTCTTTTGGGCACTTCTAGGATATGAGATTGGGAGGGGCTTTGGTCATAAAGGGAAAAGGGTTATGAAAAAGACCTTTATTTTAGCGTTAATACCGAATGTAACTTTAATGGTCTTAACGGTCTTCCATCTTATCCCGCGCGAATGGTTTCATCCACTATTAACTGAAACCTTTATCGGCGTCTGTATTTTTTTAACACTTCTACTTTATCCAGTATGCATCATCAGCTATCGATGGGGGAAAAAAGCGTCAATCTGAGCTTTTTTTTGCCATAGTACATAGTAAAACTATGTATATAGAAAAACAATATAAATGGAGGAAACCATGATGAATGAAAAACTGTTGAAAAACGATTGGATCTTTTTGGCTCTATGTTTCATCTTAGGAATCGTTGGGGAAGAGGCTTTTTTTAAGGATCAAATGGGAATATCCTATTTTGTTTTTATCATTTTGTTCTATACGGTATTTTTCTGGAGATTTCGTAAGTTTCCGTTTTCACACCAAAGGGTTGGATATTTCGTATTAATCTGTATTTGGTTATTAACCGCTGGATACTATCTTTATGACACACAGCTTTTTTACGCGTTAAATATTGTTGTCATCCCAGCTCTTGTGATCTTTCATTTGTCTCTAGTAACATCCTCTAAAAATAGAGTTTGGCATAATTTGTATTTCTTCCTTTATACATTTCTACGTGTAATTGACGGATTGCGTTATCATGTGTTTTTTTCCAAATACATTACAAACCTATCAAAGAAGGGGAACCAAAGGAACTTTGCAATATGGAAAAAAATATTACTGGGTATTACCTTATCCGTTCCCGTTTTATTCATTGTTTTAAATCTTCTGATCTCTGCAGATGCCCAGTTTGAACGATTGGTAATGGAGATTCCGTATTTATTTAGCATTAATGTGGAGTTACTTCCTAGAACCATCATTGTACTTGTTTATACATTTGGCTTCTTCGGATTTATGCAAGCCCTATTTATAATGAACAATAAAATCATACAAAAAGAAGGACCATTTAAGCCCTTATCGATAGACGGAGTCGTTACACTAACCGTATTACTTTTATTAGATTTCGTGTATATCACTTTTGTTGCCGTACAATTTACGTACTTTTTTAGTGGCTCATTAGAGGATGGATATACGTATGCTGAATATGCACGGCGTGGTTTTTTTGAATTGCTCTTTGTAACCATGATCAACCTATCTGTTACAACAGGTTTTATTCAACTTTCAAGAACAGTATACGGTACGTTAAAGAAGTTCATTCGTATTGCTTTGTCTGTTCTAGTACTTTCAAGTGTTGTTCTTCTTATCTCAGCGTTTATGCGTATGACAATGTACGAAGAGGCGTATGGCTTTACTTTTACAAGAGTACTTGCTCATTCATTTATGATTTTTTTAACTGTGATATTTGCTTATACACTGGTGAAAATTTGGCTTGAGAAACTATCTTTGTTTCATTTTTATTTCATTGCGGCCCTCGTCTATTATGTAGGTATTAATGTCGTAAATATCGACCAGTTTGTTGTCGAACAAAATATTAAGAGGTACGAAACAAACGGAAAAATTGATATTTATTACTTAAACAATCTCTCAGACACGGGAACACTTGGGCTTATTGATCTTTATCAAAGAGGAGCCAATATACCAGGATTAGAAGAGTTGCTTAAACAGAGAAAAGCAGAACGATCTTATTTAAAAAATACCTCTTGGCAGTCCTATAACTTAACTCGAATGAAGACATATAATGAGCTTGGAAAGTTAAATTTTTTAGAGGAAAAGTAGATAATCACATTAGTGAAAAAAGTTAGAATATTTAGAAATTATATTTTTAAATTAAAATAAATAGTAAGATATTGTATATACTATCCATTAATGGAGGTGAATACATATGGATGGAAAACCGATGCATTATGATGGAAGTTTACATGGAGCTCTAGCAGAAGGGGAAGTGAAAGACCAAGAACCTTTTAAGCTCACTGATGAAATGAGAGCAAACATTAGTGGAAATCCTTTTACAACAGAGAACTGAATAATAGAAGAAAAGGGGCATTCAAAGGAGCGTCCCTTTTTCATTTGTAAAAATTTCAGTTAGATGCATACAAAAGTCGTTTTCTCACAAACTAGAATGCACAACAAAGGAAAGAAAGGAAAGATGAGAAAATGACAAAAGTTCTATACATTACTGCACATCCACACGATGACACACAGTCTTATAGTATGGCTGTAGGTAAAGCATTTATTGACACGTACAAACAAAAGAATTCAGATCATGAAGTCTTACACTTAGATCTTTACAAAGAGGATATACCTCAAATTGATGTTGACGTGTTCAGTGGCTGGGGGAAACTACAGTCAGGAAAAGGTTTTGACGAGCTTTCTTCAGAGGAAAAGGCGAAGGTGGCGCGCCTTGGAGAACTATGTGATCAATTTATCTCTTTTGACAAGTATGTATTTGTTACTCCGCTTTGGAATTTCTCATTCCCTCCAGTGATGAAGGCGTATCTTGATGCAGTTTCTGTTGCTGGGAAAACATTTAGATACACAGCCGAAGGCCCAATAGGGTTATTAACGGATAAAAAAGCGTTACATATTCAAGCGCGTGGTGGGATTTACTCCGAAGGTCCTGCTGCAGGCCTCGAAATGGGACACCGTTATTTAAGTGTTATTATGCAATTTTACGGAGTGCCTTCGTTTGAAGGATTATTTGTAGAAGGTCATAATGCAATGCCAGATAAAGCACAAGAAATCAAAGAGAATGCGATTGCAAGAGCAAAGGATTTAGCCCATACATTTTAAAACAAAGAGCCAACGAAAAAATCGTTGGCTCTTTTGATCTATTGCTTTAGAATTTGTTGTTCCCATTCTGATCTTAAAATCCCCATCATAATACGATCGGAATAATGCCCGTCACGATAAATAGCAGAACGAAGTCTTCCTTCTTCGGTAAAACCAGCTTTTTCATATGCACGGATTGCACGACTATTATAGCCAATGACATCCAAACCGACTCGATGTAAATTTAATTCATGAAATGCATAACGAAGGATAAGCTGCAATGCCTCACTACCATAACCTTTATTTTGATAGTTCGTATCTCCTATTCCAATGGCTAAAGAACCGACCCGATTATTCCATTCAATGGAGTGGATGACAACGAAACCGATTAAACTGTCATCCTTTATCGTTCGTAAACGAAAATACGCTGAATTGTGGCTTCGTTCTTTATCTTCTTCAAGTTCGGCAATCGAATGCGGGTAGGCAATATCCGTATCAAGATTGCGTAAATAGTCTGAGTTTTCTTCCCAAGACGCCATAATTGCTGCATCCTCTGCTCGGACCGTAGTAAGTTTTAATAATGTCCCCTTAAATAAATTCGTCATACTGTTCTCCCTTTTTTTGTATTTATATGAAGGAATCACATCATGCTACGCAATAAAATCTTGCCTCCTAAAATCTAGTTAACTTAATTTTAATGTTCTTTTTTGTATTCAGCAATCAATTCTTATAAAAGTTTATTTGCTATATGATTAGGGAGAAGGAAATATTTCCATTTATATCGAATGTTTAGTCTAGGAGATTTTCATCATGTTTTATAGGAGTGGCAACGATGGTCATAGAAACAGAACGGATAATTATCAGAGGTTTTGATAAAAACGACTACCATGCAGTTTACGAATATACATCAAATCCTGATGTGATGAGGTATATTCCAGAAGGGGTTTTCACTAAGGAAGATGCCAAGCAGTTTGTGGAGAAAAATATGGGGGAGAAGGTTGAGAAGTACCCGGTAATTTTAAAAGAAAGTAATACTCTGATCGGGCATATTGTATTTCATCGTTACTTTGGTGAACATACTTATGAAATTGGATGGGTGTTTCATCCGGATTATTATAACAAAGGCTTTGCCTCCGAGGCTGCGAAGGCGGTTTTGCAATATGGGTTTGAGGAATTAAAGTTACATCGAATCATCGCTACATGTCAGCCTGAAAATATTGGTTCCTACCGTGTAATGGAAAAAATCGGGATGAGACGGGAAGGATACTTTAAAAAATGTATCCCTGATGGTGATAGCTGGTGGGATGAATATTACTACGCCATTCTTCAAGAAGAGTGGAGGGTGCAAATGAGTCAAACAATGAATATCAGTCTTCATCTATACGAACCTAAATATAGGGAAGGGTTGCTTTCGTTTGAACTTCCTAACGATCAAGAGAAGTTCACTGCCTTGCCGAGTAAAGCGCTAGATGTACAAGAGGGACAATTTCCGATTGTGATTATGGAAGATAACATTCCAGTTGGTTTTTTTATGTTGCATTCGACTTCACGTGTTAAGGAATATTCAAACAACCCCAATGCCATGCTTTTAACGGCATTCTCCATTGATTACATAAAACAGGGGAGGGGCTATGCAAAACAGGGATTGCGTTTACTAAAGAAATATATACAATATCAATTTCCAAACTGTGACGAAATCGTTCTAGGGGTTAATCACCAAAATATCCCCGCACAAAATCTGTATGTAGGAGTGGGATTTTATGATACGGGTAGAAGAGTGATTGGTTCACTCGGAGAACAGTTTGTAATGAGCCTACGTATATAATTGAGACATATCATGCCCTACTATCGTAAAAATGGATACGATACGACAACGGGACCGATGGAATACTTTCCTAGCTAAGAGCTGCTATTCAGGTAGCTCTTTTTTATATTGAGGTATATTTTTCCGTTGTTGTACTAAATAAATTGCAAGAGCCTACCGATATAAAGAGTATTAGTACGTGCTGAAAGTAGGAAAATAGTATGACCTCCCTAGAATTAGACTTTAATATCAATATACTATTGTTTCTTTTTGTGTACCTACTAGCTATTTTGACAGTGGTACTACTTTCAAGGAAACTAGTAAAAAGAAAATTGTCTGAACCTCCTAAGCAGTTTGGGAAAACTCCCACCATATTATTTGTGTTATTTTCAATGGTCCTTTTGATTTTCGGATATGTACTAGATAGTACATTACGGGAAAGAGAGTATAACGAATACTATGATATGGCAAAAAATATGGGAACTATTTTTAGTCGTGACCTAAGAAATGAAGGTCATGCTACTCTGTATCAATCAGATACAGATAGGAGTAAGGAATATACGCGTATTCATAAAAAAATGACGGAATGGCAAAATCATATTAAAGAAGTACAATCAGTCTATACGATGAGAATGAATGACAATGGTCAAATATACTTTGTAGTGGCACCCCCGACCGATTATAACAAGGACGGTCGGATTCGTGGAGAAATCGAAAAACGTATACCTATGGGTACCATTTACACGAAAGAGATTCCTGAATTACAACGTGCTTTTGATGGGGAATTTTCGATGGAGAAGGAACCTACAAACGATGAATGGGGTTACAGTATTGGTGCCTTTATTCCTGTTTTTAATGGGAAAGGAGAGGTGGAATCTGTTCTAGGAATTGATTTTGATGGATTTCAATATATGGAACGCAAAGCAAATGAAAGATGGAAGGTTTTAAGTCTTGTCGTATTAATTTTCATTGTCTTTGTATTAATTTATGTACTCACTCTATTATCTACAGCAGAAAGAATACTTACAAATAAGCATAAAGATGAGCTTCGTAAAATGGCTTATTACGATGAACTTACGGGATTACCTAATCGAAATTATCTAAACAACATTCTACCTTTAGTTGAGTGGGGGGAAGAGAAAGTAGTAGCAGTGATACTCTTCGGGTTTGAAGGATTGGATGCCATAGACGATCTACTTGGGAATTCGAAATGCGATAATGTGTATGTAGCCTCGATAAGAAGAATTGAAGCTAGTTTGAAAGAAGAAATGAAGTTGGTCAGATGGAGTGAAAGGGAGCATTTAATCATTGTAAAGGACTACGCTTCTGAACAGGAGATTGTTAGTTTTGCAGAATCGTTGGTTAAACAATTTGTAACCCCTATTCATGCGGGAAGTAGAGATTTTTATATCTCGCCGAAGTTTGGCATTTGCTTTTATCCTAATGATGGTTTTGATTGGAACGCACTTGTGAAAAATGCGAATTTAGCCAAAATGCATGTTCCTTCAGAAAATGACAAAAGAGTCATGAAATATAATAGCCATCTTCTTACAGAATCCAATGAAAAGAGAGACATTGAACTAGAGCTTCACCACGCTGTAATTGCTGAACAATTCGAGGTGTTTTATCAACCTCAGCTTTCATTAATTACAGGGAAACCTATTGGGATGGAAGCTCTCATTCGTTGGAACCACCCAACGAAAGGAATTATTTCTCCCTTGAAGTTTATTCAGCTTGCGGAGGAATTACATTTAATTAATCAGATTGGTTTATGGGTATTGAAAAAGGCTTGTACGCAAACGGTGCAGATAAATGAGTTGTATGGACTTGATTTACGGGTGTCTGTTAATTTATCCACGGTACAACTTCAGCATCCTCAATTTTTACAAGATATTAATAATATTCTAAAAGAAACTGGATTGGAACCGAGGTTATTAGACTTAGAAATCACAGAAGGAAGCCTGTTTAATTTTGAAAAATCGAGTCAAATACTTGAAGATATCAAGAGTTTAGGAATTCATATTAGTTTAGATGATTTCGGTGCCGGGTACAGTTCACTAAGTTATCTAAAGAAATTAAGTATTCATCGTCTAAAAATCGATCGGATATTTCTATTAAATATACCGAAAGAGGAAGATACCCTTATGACATCGATCGTAACCTTGGGTCATAATCTGAACCTAAAGGTACTGGCAGAGGGGGCCGAAACGATAGAACAGGTGAATTTCCTAAAGGCAATTGAGTGTGATGAAGTGCAAGGCTATTATTTTGCAAAGCCTTTACCTTACCATGAGTTTATTGCTTATCTTGATAAACATTATAGACTAACACGCGATTAAAAATGAAAATCGCGTGTTTTTTTGATTAGTAAAAATGAAACCAGAGTAGCAGTTGTTCCGTATTACATGTACCACAAGTAAAAGGGAAACGAGAGGATTCGGAATGAAAGTTCAAAGTAAGTTCATTCGTATGACAAAGGTGTTGTCTCTAGCCTTTACTATTTTTCTGCAAATCTACTGGTACAAGCTACGAAGAAGGCCTGAGTCAGAGTGGGAGAAGTTGTGGGGGAAGATCGGTGAGAGGTTTCGGAAAACTCTGTTCGAATTAGAAGGTCTATTGATTAAAATTGGTCAAATATTAAGCATTCGTTCAGATCTACTTCCACGCGCGTTTATCAAACAAGTGGAAGACCTGACTGATCATGTGCCGCCGTCAAAATGGGAGGATATAGAGCACATTCTTGAAAAAGAATGGGGAGGCTCTATATACCAGCATATAGAATATATAGAAAAACAGGCGATCGCATCTGCCTCTATCGGCGAAGTGTACCAAGCGTTATTAAAAAATGGAACGAAAGTGGCTGTAAAAGTTCAGCGTCCAAACATTCAATCTATCGTTCAAATAGATTTTCGATCACTGCGAATCATCATTTGGTTTGCTGACCATTTTGTCCCCGTACCAAAAGGATTTATTAATTTTCAAATGTTATTTAAGGAATTAAAAGAAGTGATTGAAAGGGAACTAGACTTTGCAAAAGAGTTGGAGGCCCTGCAATCATTTAATAGTCGATTCAAGGATCGTGACACTGTTAAAATACCTAATGCATTTCCAGAGCTTTGTACGAACAAGGTACTTGTCATGGAATGGGTAGAAGGAATTAAGCTAACGGATGTCGAAGGATTAGAACAGGTAGAAATCAGTCGAAAAGAAATCGCTCAAGAACTTATTGAACTCTTCCTTCCACAATGGTTAGAACCAGGTTATTTTCATGCCGATCCCCATCCGGGAAATGTTATGGTTAGTCAAGAAGGAAGAATTATTTTATTAGATTTTGGAATGGTAGGACAAATCAGTAAAAAAGATGCCTCCTATTTTCAATCACTCATTGAGGCATTCCTAGCCAAGAACTACAAAAAGGCAGTAGAGTGTTTGGCACAATTAGGATTCTTGCTTCCAGATGCAGATACTCGAACAATTGAAAGACTTTTATCTGAGCTCTTGTCCTTTCAAATGGGTGAGTTGAAAAATATGGACTTGCTTGCTTTAAAATTAGAAATGAACGACATGATTCAAGCCCTTCCTATTCAGGTGCCAACAAGATTCGTGTTTTTAGGTCGGTCTGTTGGGACGATAGAGGGGATTCTACGAAACGTGGCTCCAGAAGAAGAACCACTCGATCTTGGGAAGCCTGTGTTCATGGAATGGCTCAGAAATCAAAGTAATAAATGGACCTTTATCTGGCAATGGCTACAATCACAACCAATCTTTAAAGTGCTTCACTCAGTCAATGAATTCCTTCAAGCACCGCAAAAGCTTGAGCAACTAAAGGAAACCGAACAAAGACGAGAGTTCCTATTTATCACTCAAGAAAATCATAAAAAACAAATGTTTCAGCTTTTGTTAGCCGGATTAATGGGTGTAGGGTTTGGGTTGTATGTAATGAACCCTTTCATTTGGAAACTAGGCGTGGGATTATCAGCAGCTTCCTTTGTAGGCTATTGGGTGGCGAGCTATAAGCAGAAAAAATGGATGAAATACATGCCGGAGAGGAAGCGGGGATGAGTATTTTCTCACTTAATATTATTAATTGAAAAGAGGCTTATTAACAATGAAACATATCCTTTTATGCTGTGGTGGGGGATTTTCCTCAAGTTTATTAGTAACAAAAATGCAGGAAGTAGCGAAGCAATACGGAGAGGATGCCTATCATATTTGGGCAATTGGTGTAGGAGAGGTTGAGCGACATTTAGAACATTTACGAAAAGCAGATGTGTTACTGGTTGCACCACAGGTACGTTATTTACTTCCTGACTTTCAAAAATTAGCAAAAAAAGAGGGGTTTCAGCTTCCGATAGATATGATTCAACCTATGCATTACGGAACTTGTAATGGTGAAGCCGTTTTAACCTTCGCAAATGAATTAATTAATAAAAATTTCTCATAGGGGATTTGAGATGAATTTGAAAGAGCATTTAAGACAGTTAGAGGAGAGTCATATCAATCTTGAAATCCGAAGAAGTAAGGAAAAACTAGATGAAATATTAGCAGATGATTTTTTTGAAATTGGCAGTTCGGGTAACATGTTTACGAAAAAAGAATGTCTGGCGACGGGTGTCGTATTAACAGAAATGACGCTCCACAATTACGAAATTCATCCTTTAGCAAATGACGTCGTGTTATCCACCTATTTTATAAAAGATACAACAAGAAACCGAAATACCCTTAGAAGCTCCATTTGGAAACTAATAGATGGAAGATGGCAGCTTTATTTTCACCAAGGGACGATTACAAATCAAGAACCCGATGAGCTGAAAAAATAGATCACTCAAATCGAGTGATCTACCTGCTGATTACCGGTCATAGTTAAAGTCAGATAAGGAATCCATATGGCTCGCGATCATGGCGATAATCGTACTCGCTTCCTCTTTAGAGAAGATAAAATTGGTTTCGTCTCTAATTAACTCGTCGTCATCTGTCCAAATTCGGTTTACTCTGCGTAGAACACCGTCCCCTGTTTCTTGGACAATACCGAATTGGTAGGAAACTTCAATTTCATCTTCGTACATAAATGCCGTCACTTCAGGCGTTTCCCACTCGACATCAACTTGTTCTAGTATATCATCGCTTTCATCTTCATCGTCCATGAGAACATAATCAACTTCAACATCGTCACCATCGTCGTCGTCCACTTCGTAGTAATCATCATCATCGAAATCATCATCATTCATAAAGTCATGCAAACTTTCATGAACCGCATCTATTATGTCCTCAATATCAGCAAGGATTGTTTTTGAAGTTTGCCCAAGATCTACATCAATGGAATCAATATAGAACTCTTCGTTATGTGGATCGAAATAAAGGGTACAAAAATACTCGCGATCATCATCCTCTGTTTCTACGTAAAACTCCATTCGTGGATGTTTTGCACCACGATCAACAGACATGTGCCCCACTTGATCATACTTATCACAGATAGACTCTAGATGATCTTGCAATTCGCCACTTACTCGGTCAAACCACTCTAAAGACATAGAAAATCCCTCCCTTTCAAGGTTATCGTTCATATTATTTCCTACTTTTTCATTAAGGTACGTACCATAAAAAACCAATATTAAATATGGTGGCTCTCACAATAGATATCGACGATCTTTTCTATTTCATCGTGGTTCGGAAAATTCCCGTGAAAATCAAAGGTAATTTCTTCTTTAAAATCACCATGATGATACACTTGAATCGATCCCTTTTGTTTAATCACACTAAATTCGGTCTCAAACGTCCAGCCATTTCTTTGAATTGCTCCCAAACTTTATTCCCTCCTATGCCTTTTAACAATAGTATTTACCTAACAAAATATTTTCGTACATAGTTCTGATTCTTTAAAGCATCCTATCATTAGGAGGTGTGTGAACGTGGAACCAAGAAAACCTGGAAGCGATAAACTACCTGATTTTGAACAATTGGATGATCGTGTAATCGCCAAACATACAGAAGCGCCCATGCTAGTCATTAAAACAAATTTAGATCCAGAGGATTCTACAGTAAATAATCCTTATTATAAAAATAAAGACCAAACAGATACGAAGGAATTTAGAGACTACTTTGAAGAGAAAAAGTAATGTACACAAACACTTCTTCCGAATAGGGAGAAGTGTTTTTTCTATAAAGAAGGACAATTATATGCCTGTCAAGAATGTATTATATGAATTTCCATAAAAAGGAGCTGGTTTTGTGAGTAAGTATGGTTTGTTTGGCAAGTTTACCGTCAAAGAAGGGGAACGTGACTCAATGGTAAGAATTTTGCTAGAAGCAGCTCAGTCAATGAATGAGTTAGACGAATGTGAGGTGTACTTAGTCAGTACATCTGATACAGAGCCAAATTCAGTTTTTGTGTACGAAGAGTGGAAAAATGAAAATGCTCACCAAGCTTCTCTTGGGTTGGAATCAACACAAACCTTAATCAAACAAGCGAAGCCAATTATTACGGGCATGGAAAGAATAAGTACATTAAAGCCAATGGGTGGGAAATCGTCTCAAATGAAATCGTAATGAAAAAAATTTAATGTCTCATTCACAAGCTGCATATTTAATCAAAAGATCTTCTATTTAGAAAGGTCTTTTTTTAAAGCAAATAAACAATATATGTGAAAAATATGTAACATTAACAAAAAAATCCCGTCTACCTTAATAGTGGAAACAGATACAGCAAACAACATAGCATTGGATAAACCACCCATTTATTGTTAGGAAAGGGTGCAAGGCGGAATGTTAAAAACTAGATTATTATTACTTATTGGGATCGGACTCTTTATGGTGTTGCTATTTCTAACACCCAGTTTCTTACCTACAAAAGCTGTCCCGGTATTGGATCTTTCTGCAAAGGCAGAGGAAAAGGTAACAAAAGAAGTAAAAGAAAAAAAGAAAATTACAAGTGTTGAATGGAAAGGATATATATATCGAGATCTTGAAACACATTATTATCTTTTTTCTACCATTAAAAAAGGCACGATTAATGTAACTTGGGGACCGAATACAGATGGTTCGGATTTTATCATTACTGATCAAAATTGGGGAGCCATGTATGGTAATGGAGATGTATTACCAGCAGGTGACTATATGTTTGTTGTCACTTCCAATCCTTCCGAATCACCGGAAGACCCGGCACTTCTTGCTTACGAATTTACACTTAAAGGCATTTCGTTCAAAGAAGTACCAAATACTATTCTTCCTAAATTAACAATCGAGAGTCCTGTTGATTTGGTAACTCATCTACCTGAAGGGGATCATACTATCACCTTTAAAGGTAGGTCAGATGCTGATTTCTTACTATTTGGTGCTTCTCGATTTGGGGATGAAGTGACGGAGACCTTAACAAGTTCATTTGAAAAGACCCTTGTATTCAATGAGAAAAGTCCAGCCTATAATTTTTACAGAATATCTGCTACCAATGATTATGGGAATGCTGTTAATCGTTATTTTGAAGTATTGTATGAGGGTGGTATAAGAGAATAAAAAATATGAGCTGATGGGCTAGTTTAAGTAGCAATCAGCTTTTTCTATATCGATTTAAGTAATGTTATAATTACTAAATGGATAGAAAGGGAATATTTCACATGCAACCATTTACACAGAAAGTAGTAATGATTATTAAAAATATCCCCGAAGGAAAAGTAATGACGTATGGACAAATTGCCAGACTTGCCGGTAGTCCAAGAGCTGCTCGCCAAGTTGTTCGCATCCTTCACTCGATGAGTAAAAAGCATCGTTTACCTTGGCATCGTGTCATAAACGCTAAAGGGCAAATCTCTATTCAGGATGATTCTTCTTATCATGATCAAGTCTTATCCTTACAAAGCGAGGGAGTGAAAGTAAGCGAAACGGGGATGGTTTGTTTAGATAAATATCAGTGGTACCCAGAAGGGATAGAGATTAGCAACTAGTTGTTGCTAATTCTCTATCTACGAATGATAGAGAACAAGGGTGTTAGAGTAAATGGAGAAAAGGTAGAAGATATCCATTTTCATTTAACCATTTCTGACGGTTTAATTATTCATGTCGGTAAAAGGAAATTCGTCCAAATACAATTAAACAAGTAAAGGTGATCATATTGAAAAAAGTAATTTTTATGGATATCGATGGAACACTTGTAAATGAACACGGAGTAGTACCTGAATCAG